>NZ_JBEZUZ010000024.1:0-77818 GCF_040636735.1 Streptomyces sp. NPDC035033
CCGGCGGCGGCTCAGGCGCGGGCGCCGGTGAGGGCCGGCCAGTCGGCCGCGTCCTGCGGCCCGGTGTGGGCGGTCAGCAGGAAGAGCAGGTCCTCGGCGGCCGACCGGGGGCCGGCCCCGGGCTCCTCGTGGAAGTCCCGGATGCGGTGCGGCCGCGGCGGCGCCTCGGTGAGGGCCGGGACGCGGCGGTTCTCCAGCTGGGACAGCGGGTCGATGCGGTGCTCGTCCGGGGTGCCGGGCGAGACGATGCCGCCCTCGGCGAGCATCGGGAGCTTGTCGAGTTCGACGCCGAACTTCTTGCCGGTGAGCGGGATCTCGAAGGACAGCTTGTCGAGTCCGTCGATGATCCAGTTGGCGAAGGCGATGAGGCCGTTGACCGGCCCTTTGACGACGCCGAGGACGGCGCTGAGGCCGCCCTTGACGAGTTCGCCGATGCCGCGCAGGGCCTTCGAGACGGCGTCCTTGGCGGTGCGGAAGAAGCCGGGGATCTTGTCGGTGATCCACCGGACGACGGGCTGGACGGCGCTCTTGACGCCGCCGATGGTGCGGGAGGCGATGGAGCGCAGGGCGGTGGTCGCGGAGCGCACGGCGGAGCCGATCCTCGCGATCCCGCCGATGGCCGCGCCGACGATCCGCAGAGCGCTCTTGAAGACCGTCAGGTACGCCTTGGCGTAGGTGGTGACGGCCTTGCCGATGAGCTTCAGGACCGGCTGGAGGAAGGTCCAGACCGCCCGGAAGCCCTTGAGGGCCTGCTGGAGGCCCTGCCGGACGATCCGCTGCCCGGTCCGGGAACTGACGGCCAGTTCGACGAGGTACGCCGCGACGGGCACGATCAGGCCGACGAGGAAGCCGAGCGGGTTGGCCCGCATGGCGACGTTGACGCCTGTCATGGCGACCGAGGCGACGGTCATGACGGTGCCGAAGGTGCCCATCAGGCCGGCGATGACGTCGGTGACGGGGAGCAGGGGCAGCAGGACGCCGAGGACCGCGCCGGCGCCGGTGGCGATCCTCCGGGTGGCGGTGCGGGCCTTGCCGGCCGCGGTGCCGAGCCGCTTGACGCGGGCGGTGGCGGGGGAGCGGCGGAGCTTGTCGAGGGCGGTGCGGGTCCCGGCGGCGTTCTGGCCGAGGGTGCGCACGGCCGTGCCCGCGGTGCGGGCCGCGGTGCCGAGGGCGCCGGTGCCGCCGGCGGCCCGCTGGACGGCCTGCCGGAGGTTCCGGGCCGCGCCGCTCGCCCCCGCGGCCCCCTGCTGGAGGCTCCTCATGGGGGAGAGCGCCATGCGGAACCGCGGCATGGCGACGGCCGCGGCACTCATGCGCGGGCTCCCCGCGCCTTCACCAGGTACATGAGGGCGTCGGCGGTGGCCTTCGGGTTGTTGTCGCGGGCCGCGTGGTAGTGCTCGATGTGCAGTCCGCCGCCGGCGGAGGCGGCCGGGCCCTGGGCCTGGCGGGCCCGGCGGGCGGTGAGGGCGAGCAGCCGGTCGAGCTTGGAGAGCGGCAGGACGGCCTCGGCCTCGCCGGCCTCGGCGAGGATCGCGGGGACGCCGCCGGTGCGGGGCATGACGACACCGCCGGTGGCGAGCATCGGGATGGTCGGGATGGAGACGCCGAAGGTCTTGCCGCCGACGACGGGCACCCAGCCGGGGACGCTGACCTTGACCTTGTTCAGGGCGCCGATCATGCGGTTGATGAGGCCGATGACGGAGTTGATCGGGCCCTTCACGCCGTTCTTGATGCCGTCGAAGGCCCGGGACGCGATGGACTTCAGTCCGTTCCAGATCGAGGACATCTTGTCCTTGACCGCGCTGAACGCCCGGGGGATCGCGGACTTGATCCAGTTGACGACGGGGGTGATGACGCGCTTGATGCCGTTCCAGACGGTGCTGATCACCGTCTTGATCGCCTTCATCACCGTGGTGATGACCGTCTTCCAGACCTTCACATAGGTCTTGATGACGGTGGCGACCGCCTTGACGACGGTCGAGATGGCCTTCTTGATGCCGTTCCAGACCGTCTTGATCAGCGATCCGGCCTTCTTCATGATCGGCCCGATGGCCTTCATGACCGAGCTGATCACGCTCTTGATCGCGCTGAACGCCTTCTTCAGGACCGTCTGCATCGTCTTCGAGCGCAGCGCCATGTCGACGATCGCCTCGATGAGCGGCATGAAGAGTTCGAGCAGCCGGACCAGGAAGTTGCCCTTCATGGACCTGTTGAGCCTGTCCTGGCCCTTGGCGGCCTTGCCGGCGCCGGATTCGTACCGGGCGAGCTTGCCGCCGGCCGACTGGGCGGTGGAGCCGGCCTTCCGCATGGCCCGCTCGGCCTGGTCGGACGCGGTCTTGAGGTTCTTGAGCTGGGTGCCGGCGCCCTGGGCGTTCGTACGCAGCGTCCTGAGCTGACCGGACGCGGACCGGCCGGCGTCCCCGACCTTCTTGACCGAGGTGCCGGCGTTCGCCGCCTGGGACTTGAAACCGCTGAGGGCGGTCGACGCGTTCTTGAGGTTCCTGACGAGAGACATGGTGTACCTCCTTTCGTGGGTGGGGTCAGCGGGCGCCTGAGCCGGCGATGACGTCGTCGAGGGAGCTGATGCTGCCGCGCAGACCCTGGAACTTCTCCCGGAGGGACTCGGTCTGGGTGACGAGGTTGCTCATCGCCTGGGCGGTGTTCCCGAGCTGGGTGTCCGTGGGCAGCTTGGTGGGCTGGAAGGTGTCCAGCTCCCTGTTGAGTTTTTCGAGGCCGTCGGCGATCTTCTTCAGCTTCGCGGTGTTGACCTTCTTGATGGCCTCGCCCACCGTTCCGAGGACGGTCGCCGCCTTGTCGGCCTTGCTCTGGTTCGGCAGCCTCTGGAACGAGTTCAGGAACGAGGGGGCTTTCGCGTCGAACCTCTCCACCTGCGGGTTCAGCTTCTCGAGCGCCCTGGCCAGCGTCTCGGCCTGCTGGGCGTTGGCCGGGTTGCTCACGAGGTCGGCGAGGCTGGTGCCGCCGTTGGCGACCCGGCGTTCCCGGTCCTCGATCGCCCGGCGGGTCTGCCGGGTGACGTCGCCGTTCGCGTCGTAGCCCCGGATGAGGCCGTCGCGACTGAAGAACTCCTGGATCGACCGCTGGATGTTGGTGAGCTTGCCCGAGATGTAGAGGGCGACGCCGCCGATGACGATGGCCGCCAGGGCGCCGGCGCCGTTCGACAGCCAGTAGTTGATGGCGGTGCCGATGCCCTCGCCCTCGTACAGCTTCTCGATGCCGGCGGCGATGCCGCCGAAGCCGGCGGCCTCCCAGTACTCCGTGACGGGGTTCTTGACGATCTCCTTGTGCATCTCGTCGACCTTCTCCTTGAGGTAGGAGAAGTTGATCGACAGCTCGCCGAGGACCTCGGCGTGCTCCAGGATCTGCCGTATGTGCCCCTGGACCACCGTGATCTTGAGGTCCGCGATCAGGTCGGGGACGTTCGTTTCTGCCATGGTTGCTCCGCTTCCGGCCCGTGCGGGCCAAGCGCCGAAAAGCCCCTGCCGGTCTCCGGCAGGGGCTCGTTCGCGGGGGCGGTGCGCTGGGGGCTAGGCGTCGGGGGCCCGGCGGGGGCCGCGCCGCACCGCCGCCAGGGCGTCGTTCCAGCCGGCGGCGTACGCACGGGCCTCGTACCGGGAGACCTCGGCGCACAACGTGCCGAGCAGCGCTCTCCGGTCGAGGGCGACGGGGCCGTCGAGGAGCCGGCGGAGGCGGTCCTGGAGCGGGATGTGCGGTCGCGATGCCTCGCCCGGCTGAGTCATGGACGCCTGCCTTCCGTTGCTTGCCCGTGCGTGCGTGGCGGCGCCGCGGGGTGGGGAGCGGGGGCACCACGTTTTCGAACTGTTGTGCGAACAGAGTGTGGGACATCTGTTCGGGGTTTGTCGAGCGGGATAGGTCTGACGGCGTGTCTTCTCGTCACGTTCCCGAACGAGTTGGCGGTGATCGAAGGAAAAGTTCGAGCAGGTAATCTGGACGACGCGTTCCCTCGAACCGACCGCTCGGGGGGCGAGGGGCGCGAGGGGCGCGCGGGGGATCCCCAGGGGGCTGGAAGGCAGCACTGACGCATGGACACGGAGCCCGGAGCGAACCGGCGGGAGCGGGTGGTCGACTGGCTCGCCTCCCATCCCGATCTGCCCCACCTCTTCGCACGCCTTTCCGAGCTCGTCCACGTCCACGGGCACGCCCCCGAGGAGCTCGTGGTCATCCCCCGGTCCGAGATCGACCGCCGGGAGACCACCGCCTTCACCTCCGGCTGGGCCGAGGCCGTCTCCGACGAACTCCCCCGGATACGCCGGGAGTACGAGCGCCGGGTCGCCGACGCGTACGCCCAGGGGCAGAGCGACGCGCGGGGCATCCGGCGGCCGCAGCGCCGGACCGACGACGGCCCCCGGGACGGGGCCCGCGTCATCGCGCTGCCCTTCGCCCGGCTCCTCGAACCGCCGGCCGCCGTCGTCGAGGCGGAGGAGCGGGTGCGCCGGGAGCGCGAGCTCTTCGAACAGCGCCCCGCGCGCGAGGAGCCGTACGACCAGCGCCCCGCGCGCGAGGAGCCGTACGGGCAATCCGCCGCGTACGAGCCGGAGTTCGGCGCGCGCGAGCCGGAGCCCGAGCACGACAAGGAGCCCGCCCCCGGCCCGGAGCCGGAGTTCCCGCCCGCGGCCCAGGAGGGCCGCACGCGCCGGAACCCGCAGCCCGTCCGGAAGGTCGTCCGCGGCAAGGGCGGCCGCCCGATCGTCCCGCCGCTCTCCCACGTCCCCGGCCAGCAGGGCGCGGGCGGCGAGCGCAGGGAGCCCGACCAGCGCCCCGGCCGGGGCCGGCGCCTCTCCGAGCGGGCCAAGGCCCTGGAGGAGGACCTGGCCGCCGAGCGGACACCGGAAGCGCCCCCGGAGTCCGCCCCCTGACGGGAGCCGGACCCCGGGGGCCGGGGCGCGGACCGGTCAGCCGAAGAAACGGGCCAGCTCGCCGGCGGAGACCGCCTCGGCGGGCCGTTCCGGCTCTCCGTCCCGGCTCTCCTCCCCGTCCCCTCCGGTGCCCGGCCGGGGCACCGGCTTCGGGGGTTCGGGCTGGTCGCCGTCCTCGGTCCCGTTGACGGACAGGAACATCCAGTTGGCGACGGCCAGGTGGTCCACCGCCGCCGCCAGCAGGTGGTCGGTGACCGACCACCCGGCCGCCTCGCCGTGCAGCTCGTGCTGGACGGCGCTGCCCGGGGGCAGGTGCTTGATCAGCAGCAGCAGCCGGCGGCTGGAGAGCTCACCGCGGTGCCAGTCGAGGAGGTCGATCCCGTAGTGGCGGAGGAGGTCCGCTTCGAGGGCCTCGGCGTGTTCGTCGACGAACTCGACGAGGCTCAGTCTTCCCCCAGGCCGAGCCCGGTCTCCTTGCCGTACGCCTCCAGGACGGCGGCGATGTCCTGCATGGTGACGTCGTGCTCCTCGAAGCGGGCGAACTGCTCCTCGCCCAGCAGGAGCGCGAGCAGGCCGTCCACGTCGTTGTCGTCGAGCTTGCGCAGCGCCTTGGCGGTCGCGCGGGAGAGCTCCGTCGGAAGGGTGAAGGCGTCACCGTCCAGCTCGAAGGACCAGGTGCGGCCGTGGGCCTCCTGGCGCTGGGCACGGGCGGCGTTGACGTCGAAGCGGGCCATGGCGATGCGTACTCCTTGATCGGGTGCGTGCGAGGGGAGAGGGGGCCCGGGGCGGGACGGCGGCCGGCCGTCCCGCCCCGGAGGAGGGGTCAGGCCGAGGCGCCGGTCTTGTACTGGTCGTCCTTCATGAGGAAGGTCGCCAGCGGCTTGCCGTCGCCGTTCGACATGGCGGTGAAGGTGATGCCCAGGGTGGACGCCGCCTTGCGGGCCAGCTTGATGTCGTCGGAGGCGGTGACCTGGCCGCGCGGGATGATGAAGCGGTACGTGACTGCGGCGCCGCCGACCTTGACGTCGGTGAACTCCAGGCCGAGGGCGCGGACGTCCGCGTACGGGCGCTCGGCGATGTCGTACTTGTACGTGTCGGTCGACGCGGCCGGCTCCGCCTCGACCTTGCCGCCGCCCATGAAGAAGGGCAGCGTGTCCTCGTTGAACTGGAGCATCGAGAACTTCAGCGAGAGGTCGCGGCTGGAGTAGATGAAGTGCACCGGGGAGACCGACTGCCAGGTGTCGATCGGCTCCAGCTTGTCCTTCTTGGAGAAGGTGACGCCGTCGCCGGTGGTGTAGCCGAGGTTCGTCCAGGTCGCCGAGGCCCAGTCGGCGGCCGGGTCGGTGCCGAAGGACGGGGCGGTGGCGCCGGCGGCGGCCACGAAGAGCTTGCCCTGTCCGGCGACGCGGATCTCGGCGGAGTTGTTTCCTGCCATGGTGGTGTTCTCCTTGGGTTGGGTGAGGGCGCCGAGCCCGGGGAAGGGAAGGCCCGGGTACGGCGAAGGCCCCGCCGGTCGGCAGGGCCTGGTCTGTGGGCGAGCGGCCCGGGGGCGCGCTCGGAGGGCGGCCGTCGGGGACGGCCCGGGTCCGCCGGGGGGCGGCGGGCGGCGTCGGGAGACGGCCCGGGTCCGCCGGAAGCCGGCGGGGCGCCGTCAGAAGACGGTGAGGGAGAGGCGCAGCACGCAGAGGTAGCGGTTGGCGCCCCGGTAGAGGTAGTCGGGCAGCCAGCGCGGCCCGTCCTGCTCCTCCACGTCGTGGAAGACGTTGGCGCCGAACCGCTTGCCGATCATGGCGAGCAGCGCGCGCCGGGCGCCGTTGGCGAGCACGTGGGCGGCCTCCTTGGTGGGGCCGTACACCTCGAACTCGACGAGCGGCATGTCGACGTGCAGGTCGCCGATCCAGGCGCCGCCGCGGCGGTTCACGAGCACGGCGCTCTGCGTGCCGTCGAAGCCGGCCGGGGCCTGGACGGCGATCACCGCCCCGGCCAGTGCCGGGTCGGCCTTGAGGACGTCGACGACCAGCTTCTCGACGTCCGGGAACGCACTCGGGGGAGTGGTCATGACGGTTCTCCTCGGGAGGGGCGGTGGGGTGGCGGGGGCCGTCCGGGGGTCCCGGCGGGAGGGGGAGGGGCGCGCGGCGGCCGCCCGGACGGCGAACGGCGGAGCCGCGGCCCGTCTCGCGGGCACAGCTCCGCCGCTGCACCAACTGTGACAGAGAGCGTGCGCGCACGCAACTAAAACCGGGAGGGGACTGACCGGATCCCAGGGACACGGCCCTGACCTGCTGCGACACCTGTCCGACCACCGGCACCGGCCGATAGGTTGACCCTCCCCGACCCCTCTTCCGTCCCTCCCCGACCTTTCCCCATCCCCTTCCCGCCCCCCGAGGAGCCGCCCGTGTCCGCCCCGCGCCCCCGCCTGCTCTACGTCACCGACCTCGCCTATCCGGCCCGCGGGCGCCGCTACTGCGACGAGGACATCGACCTCACCGCGCGGCTCCGCGCCTCCTTCGACCTCGCCCTCTGCCACCCGCGCGAGGCCGCCGCCCTCATGGACGGCTTCGACGCCGTCGTCGTCCGCAACAGCGGCCCGGTCCTCCACCACCAGGAGGCGTACGACCGCTTCCGCGAGCGCGCCGGCGCCCTCGGCACCCGCGTCTACAACCCGCTCCACGGACGCGGCGACATGGCCGGCAAGCAGTACCTCGTCGACCTCACCGCCGCCGGCCGCCCCGTCATCCCCACCGTCGACCGGCCCGAGGACCTGCACCGCCTCCCCGCGGCCCGGGAGTACGCGGTCAAGCCCAAGGCCGGCGCCGACTCCATAGGGCTGCGCTTCCTCCCGCGCGAGGAGCTGTCCGGCCTCGCGGCGGACGGCGGCCTCCTCGTCCAGCCGCGGATCGACTTCGCGTACGAGGTCTCCTTCGTCTTCGTCGACGACCTCTTCCAGTACGCGCTGTACGCCCCCGACCCCGAGCGCCGCTGGGTCCTGGAGCCGTACGAACCCACCGAGGCCGACCTCGCCTTCGCCCGCGCCTTCGTCGAGTGGAACACCCTGCGCCACGGCGTCCAGCGCGTCGACGCCTGCCGCACCCGGGACGGCGACCTGCTCCTGGTCGAACTGGAGGACCTCAACCCGTACCTCTCGCTCGACCGCGTCGGCGAACCCGTCCGTGCCCGCTTCACCGAGGCGCTGACCCGCTCGCTCCACGCCTTCCTCGCGGCATGACGGAGCGCCCCGCGTCCGGTGACGGACGCGGGGCGCTCGGGGTCGTACGGAAGGTCCGCCGGCGCTCGCCGGCGCCCATGGGGGCTCGCGGGGGCTCGCGGATCAGGCGGTGCGGGTACGGCGGCGGGCCGCCCGCTCCGCCGCGAAGACGTCCTCCAGGCGGAAGAGCTGCGCCCGGCCCGCCTTGCCGGCGGCCCGCAGGTGGCCCAGCTGGACCCACTTGCGGATGGTCGCGGGGGCGACCCCCGCCTCCTCGGCGGCGAGCGGGCCCGGGACGAGGACGGGCAGGTGGGGCGAGCTCAGCACGGGGTCTCCTCCGGTTCGTCCATCGCGGCTTCGATCTCTTCCGTACGGGCCCCGGAGGCGTCCGCCAGCTCCGCCCACGCGTCCTCCCGCCACAGGTGCCGGTAGGCCGGGTCGTCCTGGCAGCCGCACACCGGGTCGGCGCACATGCAGGCCGGGTTCACGCACAGCACCGCCCGGCGGTCCGGGAAGGCGCGCAGCGAGACCGAGTCGCACCACGGGCAGCGCCCGGCCACCCGGACCACGCTCTCCGCCTCGCCCAGCGTGCGGGCGCACCGGCGGGCCATCCGCCGGACCTCGTCCCGCACGTGCCGGGCGAGGACCGGGTGCGCGGCGATGTCGTCGAGCAGCCCGACGATCCGGCGCAGCCGCTCGATGACCCCGGCCCGGGGCGGGCGGGGCAGCCCGAGGCGGGCGCGGACGGCCTCCTCCAGCTCGACCACGCCGTCCGTGACGTCCCGGATGCAGTCGGAGACGTGCAGCCGGATCGGGGCGGCGCCGTGCCCGGGGACGGCGAGGCCGTGCCGCTGCTCCAGGAGCAGCGCCTCGCGCCGCTCCTGGCGCAGGAGTGCGCCGGCGCCGGGGGGCGGGGCGGCCGGCGCGGTCCCGGCGGGGGAGCGGCGGCCGGGCGCCAGTTCCTCGGCGAGCTCCGGGAACTGGCGGACCAGGGCGGCGGCCCAGAGCGCGATGTCGCGCGGGACGGCCTCGGCGCCGCCGGAGCGCCCGCTCACGCCGTCACCCCGCCGCGCCCCGCCCCGGCCCCCGCGAGCACGCCGTCGAGCCGCGCCGCGACGGCCCGGGGGTCGAAGGGGTCGAAGGAGTCGAAGGGGTCGGAGGAGTCGGCGGGGCCGGCGGCCCCCGGGGCCCCGGCGGCCGCGTGCCGCCGGCCCGGCTTCGGGCGGGGCTTCTTCACCGGCCGCCCGTTGCGCCAGAGGCGGCCCGCGCAGACTCCGTCGAACCAGCTCTCGGCGGGGGCGACGGCCTCCTCGCACTCGCGGGGGACGGGACAGGCGGCGCAGGCCCGCAGCGCGGGGGCGGCCTGCCGCTCGCGGCGGGCGAAGACGACGGACGGGGAGAGGCCGGCGCACGCGGCGGCGGCCTGCCAGGGGGTGGGGTCGGGCTGGGACAAGACGGTTCTCTCCACGGTCCGGGGCCACCGGGACGCCGGGGACCCCGGAGGGGCCCGGCGCGCGGGGCCGGCGAGTGCGGCGGCAGCAGACTCGCATGTTGCGTGCGAGCTCGCAACTAGCGATGTGGAGGGGTCTCCATCGATTCGACACGATTGCGTGCCCGAAAGCACGTAATTCCGTGCGCGCAAGCACGCTACAGTGAGGGGCCCGGAGGGTGGGGATGATGAGGGAGCGGTAGAGCATGAACAGTCAAGGACTCGACGAGTTCGCCGGCTGGGTCGAAGGCCTGATGAGACGGCGCGGATACGACATCGACAGCCCGCGCGGCGGCGGCAAGTCCCGGATCGCGGACGAGGCCGGCGTCCACCGGGCCGCGGTGACCCGCCTGCTCCAGCGGCAGAGCATGCCCGACCTGGAGACCATGCGCCGCATCGCCCCGCTCCTCGGGGTCTCCGTCCGGGACATGCTGATCCGCTCCGGCCGGGTCACCCCGGAGGAGCTGCCGCTCGCGGCGGACCTGCTCCCGCCGACCGACTGGCAGCCCACCATGGAGGACTTCGCCCGCTGGCTGGGCGTCCCCGACGAGCGCATGGGCGTCTTCGTCAAGGTCGTCAGCCAGTTCCTGGAGCCCGACGCGGCCGACGAGCCCGACGAACCCCGCGCCGAACCCCGCCGCAGCGCCCGGGATTGACACGGGGCCGCGATTGTGCCCCACCGGGGCGGGTCCAAGATCCACCGGGCGCCCGCCCCGGCGGCGTGGCCTTTTCTTTTGACCGCAGTCCGTGCGATAGGTACGCTCATGCCTTGTGCCTGGGGTGTGCCTGGGCTCCTGTGCGTGTCCACAACCGCACGGCGAGTCCGATGTCGGCCACCGTGATCCGCGCCCTTTCCGCGCTCTGCGGAGGTCCGCCGGGTCCGACACGCCCGACCGCGTGGGTCGGTGAATGTTCCAGGTTAGTAGTACTTACGGCACACAGAAACCGGAGAAGTAGTGCCTACGATCCAGCAGCTGGTCCGGAAGGGCCGGCAGGACAAGGTCGAGAAGAACAAGACGCCCGCTCTCGAGGGTTCGCCCCAGCGCCGTGGCGTCTGCACGCGTGTGTTCACGACCACCCCGAAGAAGCCGAACTCGGCCCTCCGTAAGGTCGCGCGTGTGCGTCTGACCAGCGGCATCGAGGTCACGGCCTACATCCCGGGTGAGGGACACAACCTGCAGGAGCACTCCATCGTGCTCGTGCGTGGTGGCCGTGTGAAGGACCTGCCTGGTGTTCGTTACAAGATCATCCGCGGTTCCCTCGACACCCAGGGTGTCAAGAACCGCAAGCAGGCCCGCAGCCGCTACGGCGCCAAGAAGGAGAAGTAAGAATGCCTCGTAAGGGCCCCGCCCCGAAGCGCCCGGTCATCATCGACCCGGTCTACGGTTCTCCTCTTGTCACGTCGCTGATCAACAAGATCCTGCTCGACGGCAAGCGCTCCACCGCCGAGCGCATCGTCTACGGCGCCATGGAGGGCCTGCGCGAGAAGACCGGTGCCGACCCGGTCGTCACGCTGAAGCGCGCCCTCGAGAACGTCAAGCCGGCTCTTGAGGTCAAGTCCCGTCGTGTCGGTGGCGCCACCTACCAGGTGCCGATCGAGGTCAAGCCCGGTCGTGCCTCCACCCTCGCGCTGCGCTGGCTCGTCGGTTACTCCCGCGCCCGCCGCGAGAAGACCATGACCGAGCGCCTCATGAACGAGCTCCTGGACGCCTCGAACGGCCTGGGTGCTTCGGTCAAGAAGCGTGAGGACACGCACAAGATGGCCGAGTCCAACAAGGCCTTCGCGCACTACCGCTGGTAGTCGCAACCCCCATCGAGACCGAGAGAAGACTGAAGCCTTATGGCTACCACTTCGCTTGACCTGGCCAAGGTGCGCAACATCGGCATCATGGCCCACATCGACGCGGGCAAGACGACCACCACCGAGCGGATCCTGTTCTACACCGGTGTCTCGTACAAGATCGGTGAGGTCCACGACGGCGCCGCCACGATGGACTGGATGGAGCAGGAGCAGGAGCGTGGCATCACGATCACGTCCGCTGCCACCACCTGCCACTGGTCGCTCGAGAACGTCGATCACACGATCAACATCATCGACACGCCGGGCCACGTCGACTTCACCGTCGAGGTGGAGCGTTCGCTGCGCGTGCTCGACGGTGCCGTGACCGTGTTCGACGGCGTGGCCGGTGTCGAGCCCCAGTCCGAGACCGTCTGGCGTCAGGCGGACCGCTACGGCGTTCCGCGCATCTGCTTCGTCAACAAGCTCGACCGCACGGGCGCCGACTTCTTCCGCTGCGTCGACATGATCGTGAGCCGCCTCGGCGCGACCCCGATCGTCATGCAGCTCCCGATCGGTGCCGAGGCCGACTTCCAGGGCGTCATCGACCTCGTGAAGATGAAGGCCCTCGTCTGGTCCGCCGAGGCGACCAAGGGCGAGATGTACGACGTCGTCGACATCCCGGCCGACAAGCAGGAGCTCGCCGACGAGTGGCGCGCCAAGCTCGTCGAGGCCGTCGCCGAGAACGACGAGGAGCTCATGGAGCTCTTCCTCGAGGGCGAGGAGCCCACCGAGGAGCAGCTCTACACCGCGATCCGTCGCATCACCATCGCCTCCGGCAAGGGCGGCGACACCACGGTCACCCCGGTGTTCTGTGGCACCGCGTTCAAGAACAAGGGCGTCCAGCCCCTGCTCGACGCCGTCGTCCGCTACCTGCCGTCGCCCCTCGATGTCGAGGCCATCGAGGGCCAGGACGTCAAGGACGCCGAGGTCGTCGTCCGCCGCAAGCCGTCCGACGACGAGCCGCTGGCCGCCCTCGCGTTCAAGATCGCGAGCGACCCGCACCTCGGCAAGCTCACCTTCGTCCGGATCTACTCCGGTCGCCTGGAGGCCGGCACCGCGGTGCTGAACTCCGTCAAGGGCAAGAAGGAGCGCATCGGCAAGATCTACCGCATGCACGCCAACAAGCGTGAGGAGATCGACTCGGTGGGCGCCGGCGACATCGTCGCCGTCATGGGCCTGAAGCAGACCACCACCGGTGAGACGCTGTGCGACGAGAAGAACCCGGTCATCCTGGAGTCCATGGACTTCCCGGCGCCGGTCATCCAGGTCGCGATCGAGCCCAAGTCCAAGGGTGACCAGGAGAAGCTGGGTGTCGCCATCCAGCGTCTCGCGGAGGAGGACCCCTCCTTCCAGGTGCACTCGGACGAGGAGACCGGCCAGACCATCATCGGTGGCATGGGCGAGCTCCACCTCGACATCCTCGTCGACCGCATGCGTCGCGAGTTCAAGGTCGAGGCCAACGTCGGCAAGCCGCAGGTGGCCTACCGCGAGACGATCCGCAAGGCCGTCGAGCGCGTCGACTACACGCACAAGAAGCAGACCGGTGGTACGGGCCAGTTCGCCAAGGTCCAGATCGGCATCGAGCCGATCGAGGGCGGCGAGACCTCGTACGAGTTCGTGAACAAGGTCACCGGTGGCCGCATCCCCAAGGAGTACATCCCCTCGGTGGACGCGGGTGCGCAGGAGGCCATGCAGTTCGGCATCCTCGCCGGCTACGAGATGACCGGCGTCCGCGTCATCCTGCACGACGGTGCCTACCACGAGGTCGACTCCTCCGAGCTCGCCTTCAAGATCGCCGGCTCGCAGGCCTTCAAGGAGGCCGCGCGCAAGGCTTCGCCCGTGCTCCTCGAGCCGATGATGGCCGTCGAGGTCACCACGCCCGAGGACTACATGGGTGAGGTCATCGGCGACATCAACTCCCGCCGTGGCCAGATCCAGGCCATGGAGGAGCGGGCCGGTGCCCGCGTCGTGAAGGGCCTCGTGCCCCTCTCGGAGATGTTCGGCTACGTCGGCGACCTGCGCAGCAAGACGTCCGGCCGTGCCAGCTACTCCATGCAGTTCGACTCCTACGCCGAGGTTCCGCGGAACGTCGCCGAGGAGATCATCGCGAAGGCCAAGGGCGAGTAACGCAACCGCGTTCAACGCACCGCGTTCACACGCTTTAGGCTTGACACCGACCGGTGGGGGGCCGTCCCGAGAGGGAGGACCCCCTGCCGGGCGGCACCCCAGCAAAGATCACCTGGCGCCGATGAAGCAAGGCGTTCAGAACCACTCCACAGGAGGACCCCAGTGGCGAAGGCGAAGTTCGAGCGGACTAAGCCGCACGTCAACATCGGCACCATCGGTCACATCGACCACGGTAAGACGACCCTCACGGCCGCCATTACCAAGGTGCTGCACGACGCGTACCCGGACCTGAACGAGGCCTCGGCCTTCGACCAGATCGACAAGGCTCCCGAGGAGCGCCAGCGCGGTATCACGATCTCGATCGCGCACGTCGAGTACCAGACCGAGTCGCGTCACTACGCCCACGTCGACTGCCCCGGTCACGCGGACTACATCAAGAACATGATCACGGGTGCCGCGCAGATGGACGGCGCCATCCTCGTGGTCGCCGCCACCGACGGCCCGATGCCGCAGACCAAGGAGCACGTGCTCCTGGCCCGCCAGGTCGGCGTTCCGTACATCGTCGTCGCCCTGAACAAGGCCGACATGGTGGACGACGAGGAGATCCTGGAGCTCGTCGAGCTCGAGGTCCGTGAGCTCCTCTCCGAGTACGAGTTCCCGGGCGACGACCTGCCGGTCGTCCGCGTCTCCGCGCTCAAGGCCCTCGAGGGCGACAAGGAGTGGGGCGAGAAGCTCCTCGGCCTCATGAAGGCCGTGGACGAGTCCATCCCGCAGCCCGAGCGCGACGTCGACAAGCCGTTCCTGATGCCGATCGAGGACGTCTTCACGATCACCGGTCGTGGCACCGTCGTCACCGGCCGCATCGAGCGTGGTGTCCTCAAGGTCAACGAGACCGTCGACATCATCGGCATCAAGACCGAGAAGACCACCACCACGGTCACCGGCATCGAGATGTTCCGCAAGCTCCTCGACGAGGGCCAGGCCGGTGAGAACGTCGGTCTGCTCCTCCGTGGCATCAAGCGCGAGGACGTCGAGCGCGGCCAGGTCATCATCAAGCCGGGCTCGGTCACGCCGCACACCTCCTTCGAGGCCCAGGCGTACATCCTGTCGAAGGACGAGGGTGGCCGTCACACCCCGTTCTTCAACAACTACCGCCCGCAGTTCTACTTCCGTACCACGGACGTGACCGGCGTCGTGACCCTCCCCGAGGGCACCGAGATGGTCATGCCGGGCGACAACACCTCCATGTCCGTCGAGCTGATCCAGCCCGTCGCCATGGAGGAGGGCCTCAAGTTCGCCATCCGTGAGGGTGGCCGGACCGTCGGCGCCGGCCAGGTCGTCAAGATCAACGCCTGATCTTGAACTGACCTGGTGGCTCGCAGGAGCCGCTGAGCAGTACCGGCACCGAACGCGCGAGACCGGCAGCGAGGCGCGGGAGGGTCGCCGGCGGCGTCGCCGCGCGGGGCCGCTGGTCCGTCGGCCGTGTTCCACCCGTCACCCCCCTCGGAATCTGATGTCCCGTCACTTCGCTCCCCGGCGTCAGCCCGTACACGACGCAGTCCCCCGATCCGGGACGATACACCAGGATCGTCACACAGGGACAGGGGTGAAGTACTCTCCGTGACGATCTGGGGGCTTGCGGGCGGCGCGCGGCGGGGGCGCGCGCCGCCGGACCGGCCTCAGGTGACGCGGAGGACGTTCGCGAGCTCCTCCCCCGCCGCGAACCGTCCGACCTGCGCCGCGATCAGCCGCTTCGCCCTCGGCATGAAGGCGGAGGTGGAGCCTCCGACGTGGGGCGTGACGAGGACACCGGGAGCGTGCCACAGCGGATGCCCGGCCGGCAGCGGTTCCGGGTCGGTCACGTCCAGGGCCGCCGTGATCCGCCCGCTCTCCACCTCCTTGAGCAGCGCGTTCGTGTCGACCACCGGGCCGCGGGCGACGTTGACGAGGAGCGCTCCGTCCTTCATCCGGGCGAGGAAGCCCGCGTCGGCCAGGTGCCGGGTCTCCGGCGTGAGCGGGGTGGAGAGCACGACCACGTCGGCCTCGGGCAGCAGCGCGGGCAGGTCGGCCAGGGCGTGCACGGGGCCGCGGGGCGCGGGGCGGGCGGAGCGGGCGACGCGCACCACCCGCGCGCACTCGAAGGGCGCGAGCCGGTCCTCGATGGCCGAGCCGATCGATCCGTACCCGACGATCAGGACGGACTTGTCGGCGAGCGCCGGGTAGAAGCCGTCCCGCCACTCCTCGGCGTCCTGGCCGCGCACGAAGCGGGGGATGCCGCGCAGCGAGGCGAGGATCAGGGCGAGGGTGAGTTCGGCGGTGCTGGCCTCGTGGACGCCCTTGGCGTTGCAGACCGAGACGCCGGGGGCGAGCGCGCCGAGTCCGGGGACGACGTGGTCGATGCCGGCCGAGAGGGTCTGGACGACGCGCAGCGAGGTCATCGCGGCGAGCGGCCGGACCGCGACCTCGGCGCCCTTCATGTACGGGACGACGTAGAAGGCGCAGTCGGCGGGGTCGGCCGGGAAATCGGCTCCGCCGTCCCAGAGGCGGTAGTTCAGCCCCGACGCGCCCGGATCGGGCAGCCCGTCGATCTCTTCGGCGGGGATCGGAAGCCACACGTCGGCGGTGGCGGGTGCGAGTGTCATGACCGGGAGGCTATGCGAAGAATCCGGCACGTCATTGGTTACTTTGGGGGGCGGCACAAGGAGGGGTAGCGGCACGTGGAGCGCAGGACTATCGGGGCGACGGCGCTCGACGTGGGTGCGATCGGCCTCGGATGCATGCCGATGAACTGGGCCTACAGCCGTTCGGAGCAGCGGGGCGACCGCTCGCTGCGGGCCGTGCACGCGGCCCTCGACGCCGGGGTGAGCCTGCTCGACACCGCCGACATGTACGGCCCGTTCACCAACGAGCTGCTGCTGGGGCGGGTACTGAAGGAGCGTCGGGCGGACGCCTTCGTGTCGACGAAGTGCGGGCTGCTCGTCGGGGACGGGCACGTGGTCACCAACGGCCGTCCGGAGTACGTGCGCCGGGCCTGCGACGCCTCGCTGCGGCGGCTCCAGACGGACGTCATCGACCTCTACCTCCTGCACCGGGCGGACCCGGAGGTCCCGGTGGAGGAGACCTGGGGGGCGCTGGCGGAGCTGGTGGCGGCGGGCAAGGTGCGGGCGCTCGGCCTGAGCGCGGTCGGGGTGCGCGGGGGCCGGCGCCCGCGCACCGGCGACCTGTACGAGGGAACGATCCGTCAGCTGGCGCGGGTGCAGCAGGTGTTCCCGGTGGCGGCGGTCCAGGCCGAGCTGTCGGTGTGGGCGCCGGAGGCGCTGGCGCGGCTGCTGCCCTGGTGCGCGGCGCGCGGGATCGGGCTGCTCGCGGCGATGCCGCTGGGCAGCGGTTTCCTGACCGGGAAGCTGACGCCGGGCGGCGGCTTCGAGCCGGACGACCCCCGGGCCCGGCACCCCCGCTTCACGGCCGAGATGATGGCGGCGAACCAGCCGCTGGTGGCCGGGCTGCGGCGGGTGGCCGCCCGGCACGGGGACGGGGTGACGGCGGCGCAGGTGGCGCTGGCGTGGGTGCTGGGGCAGGGGCGGCACGTGGTGCCGGTGCCGGGGACCAAGCGGGAGCGGTGGGCGGTGGAGAACGCCGGGGCGGCGGGGGTGCGGCTGACGGCCGGGGACCTGGCGGAGCTCGCGGCGCTGCCGGCGGCCCGGGAGTCCTGGGACTAGCACCGCCCTGACCTGCGGTTTCGGCGAAGATCCGAGAAAGGTCGCCGGGGACGGGAACGCGATCGGGGCGAGCGGTGTATCAAGGGTGGAAGGGATGCCGCTCGACCTCTCGTACCGTCGAAGGGACCGGATCATGAGCCGTCCTGCTGTTCTGAAGGCCCTGGGGGGCGTCGCCGCGCTGGTGTTCGCGGCGGGGTGTTCCTCGGGCGGTGACACCGGCGCCCGGGGCACCTCGCCGCCGCCCGGTTCGGCGTCGTCCCCGGTCTCGTCCTCGGCGCCCGCGCCCGTGCGCGGGGACGGGCGGGTGACGGTGGCGGGGACGCTCGCCGAGGGGCTGCGCTCGCCCTGGGGGCTCGCCGCGCTGCCGGGCGGCGACCTGCTGGTCTCCTCGCGGGACGAGCGGACGATCACCCGGGTGGACGGGCGGAGCGGGGCGAAGCGCTCGCTGGGCGAGGTGCCGGGCGTGGTGCCGGGCGGCGAGGGCGGGCTGATGGGCCTGGCCGTGCGGGACGGATGGGTGTACGCGTACCTGACCGCCGCCTCGGACAACCGGATCGTGCGGATGCGGTACGACGGCGGGGACGGCGACCGGCTCGGGCCGCCGCGGCCGGTGCTCACCGGCATCCCCAAGGGCACGGTCCACAACGGCGGGCGGATCGCCTTCGGGCCGGACGGCATGCTCTACGCGGGGACGGGCGAGACGGGCGAGACGGGGCTGGCGCAGGACCGGGAGTCGCTGGGCGGGAAGATCCTGCGGATGACCCCGGAGGGGAAGCCGGCGCCGGGCAACCCCTTCGAGGGCTCGGTGGTCTACTCGTACGGCCACCGGAACGTGCAGGGGATCGCCTGGGACGCCGAAGGGCGGCTGTGGGCCGCCGAGTTCGGGCAGAACACCTGGGACGAGCTGAACCTGGTGGAGCCGGGGCGGAACTACGGCTGGCCGGAGGTCGAGGGCGGGGCCGGGCGGTCGGGGTTCGTGGATCCGGTGGCGCAGTGGCCGACCTCGGAGGCGTCCCCGAGCGGGATCGCGTACGCCCGGGGCGCGATCTGGATGGCGGGGCTGCGGGGCGAGCGGCTGTGGCGGATCCCGCTGGACGGGGAGCGGCGGTCCGGGGAGCCGGAGTCCTTCCTGAGCGGGGAGTACGGGCGGCTGCGGACGGTCCTCGCGGACGCGGACGGGGACGGGCGGCTGTGGCTGGTGACGAGCGAGACCGACGGCCGTGGCACGCCCGGGTCCGGTGACGACCGGATCCTCCGGCTGGAGGTGAGATGACGGCCCCGGCCCGGTCCGGTGCGGGCGGGGGCGCGGGGTCAGCGGGGGGTGTCGAGGAGGTGGAGGCGGTGGGCCATGGCGGCGGCCTCGCCGCGGCCGGAGACGCCGAGCTTGGCGAGGATGTTGGAGACGTGGACGCTGGCGGTCTTCGGTGAGATGAACAGCTCCTCGGCGATCCGCCGGTTGGTGCGGCCGGCCGCGACCAGGCGCAGGACGTCCTGTTCGCGGGGGGTCAGGCCGAAGGCGTCGCCCTCGGGCCCCGGCTCCGGTGCGCCGGGGGCGGGGGTCTCGGCGAGGGCGATCCGGGCGCGGGCGGCGAGCAGTTCGACGTCCTCGCGGAGGGGGCGGGCGCCGAGGGCGGTGGCGGTGGCGTGGACCTGCCGGAGGAGGGCCGCGGCCTCCTCGCGCCGGCCTCCCTCGACGAGGAGGGCGTCGGCGAGCCGGTGGCGGGCCCGGGCCAGCTGGTGGGGGCGTTCGAGCGGCTCGTGGGCGGCGACGACCTCGGCCCAGCGGGCGGCGGACTCGCGGCCCTCGGCGCGGGCGAGCTCCTCGGAGACGTGCAGGGAGTAGGCCCTCCAGACCGGGGCCGGGGTGGCGAGGCCGCGGACGCAGCGGCGGATGGTGGCGAGGGCCTCCGCGCGGCCCTCGGCGGCGGCGGGCAGCCCGCGGCTGTCGGCCTCGGCGGTGACGGCGGTGAGGACCAGCGGCCAGCCGTAGCGGTGGGTGGCGGGCGGGAAGCCGGCCTCGGCGGCGGACGCGAGCTCGGCGCGCACGTCGGCGAGGCGGCCCTCGGCGGCGGCCAGGGCGGCGGTGACGTGGCTCAGCTTCAGGGCGTACTGCGGGATGGGGTCACGGGTGCCGTAGACGGCGCGGGCCTCGGCGAGGCGGTGTCCGGCGGCTTCCAGGTCGCCCCGGGCCACGGCGATCTGGGCGAGGCGGAGAGAGGCCGAGCCGCGGGGCTTGGTGCTGGTCGCCGAGTGCAGCAGCCGCTCGGCGAGTTCCCGGGCCTCGTCCCAGCGTCCCAGGGAGAAGAGGGAGTCGGTGCGGTTGGCCTCGACCCAGCCGACGCTCTCGACGAGTCCGTAGGAGCGGGCGAGACGGATGCCGGCGTCGGCGACCTCGACGGCCTCGTGGGAGCGGCCGAGGGATTCCAGGGCGGAGGAGATGTTGATGTGGGCGCGTGCCGCTTCGCTGTACTGGCCGAGGACGACGGCCCGTTCCCGTACCTCGTGCATCTCGGCGAGGCCGGCGTCGACGTCGCCGGCCCCGACCGTGATGGTGCCGTGGGTGAGGCGGGCGTTGAGCTCGATCGGTTCGGCCTTGACCAGGCGGGCGTACTCGACGGCGCGTTCGGCGGTGGCGAGGGCCTCGGGGCCGGGGCTGCGGAGCATGCCCCAGCCGGCGGCGGCGACCAGGACGGTGGCGTGGACGGCGGAGGGCGGGAGGCCCTTGACGAGTTCCTGGGCGCGGGCGATCTCGGCCCGGCCGTCGCCCCGGCCGAGGTTGGACTGGAGGCGGGCCTTCTCGGTCCAGAACCAGGCGGCGCGCAGGGGGTCGTGCTCGTCCTCGCCGTCGAGGAGGCGGAGCGCCATCTTGCCGATCTTGAGGGCGCGTTCGCGTTCGCCGCAGAGGCGGGCGGCGACGGCGGCCTCGGCGAGGAGGTCGAGGTGGCGCAGCGGGTGGGTGCCGGGGTCGCAGCCGCAGGCCGGGTAGGCGTCGGCGTAGTCGATGGGGCGCAGGCCGGCGCGGACCTCGGCGGGGACCTTGTCCCAGAGCTCCATGGCCCGTTCGAGGAGGCGGAGCTGTTCGGCGTAGGCGTGGCGCTTGCGGGTGGCGACGGAGGCGTCGAGGACGGCGGGGAGGGCCTTGGCCGGGTCGTGGGCGTGGTACCAGTACGTGGCGAGGCGGGTGGCCCGCTCGTCGGGGCGGACGAGGTCGGGCGCGGCCTCCAGGGCCTCGGCGTAGCGGCGGTTGAGACGGGAGCGCTCGCCGGGCAGCAGGTCGTCGCTGACGGCCTCGCGGACCAGGGAGTGGCGGAAGCGGTAGCCGTCGCCGTCGGGGGCGGCGAGGAGGATGTTGGCGCCGACGGCGGCGCGCAGGGCCTCGATGAGGTCGTCCTCGGAGAGGCGGGAGACGGCGGCGAGGAGGCCGTGCTCGACGGTGGAACCGCCCTCGGCGACGATCCGGACGACGCGCTGGGCGTCCTCGGGGAGGGCCTCGACGCGGACCAGGAGGAGGTCGCGGAGGGAGTCGCTGAGGGGGCCGGCGCCGTCGCCGCAGGAGCGGGAGGCGACGAGTTCCTCGACGAAGAAGGCGTTGCCGTCGGAGCGGTCGAAGATCTCGTCGACGAGGCCGGGCGCGGGCTCGGCGGCGAGGATGCCGGTGAGCTGGCGGTGGACCTCGGTGCGGGTGAAGCGGGGGAGTTCGATGCGGCGGATGGTGCGCATCCGGTCGAGTTCGGCGAGGAGGGGGCGCAGCGGATGGCGGCGGTGGATGTCGTCGGCGCGGTAGGTGGCGACGACCGCGATCCGGCCGCGGCGCAGGGTGCGCAGCAGATAGGTGAGGAGGTGGCGGGTGGAGGTGTCGGCCCAGTGGAGGTCCTCCAGGACGAGGACGAGGGTGCGGTCGGCGGCGAGCCGTTCCAGGAGGCGGACGGTGAGTTCGAAGAGGCGGGCGGTGGCGTCCTCGTCGCCGGCGTCGGGGCCGCCGGGGTCGCCGAGCTCGGGCAGGAGGCGGGCGAGTTCGCCCTCGTGGCCGTCGGCGGCGGCGGTGAGCTCCTCGGGGAGCCGTCGGCGGAGGGCGCGCAGGGCGGCGGAGAAGGGGGCGAAGGGGAGCCCGTCGGCGCCGAGCTCCACGCAGCCGCCGAGGGCGACGACGGCGCCGGTCTCGCAGGCGGCGTCGAGGAACTCCTCGACGAGCCGGGTCTTGCCGACCCCGGCCTCGCCGGCGACGAGCAGCGCCTGGGGCTCTCCCGCGGTCGCGCGGGAGAGCGCCTCGGTGAGGGCGGTGAGTTCGCCGGCGCGGCCGACGAAGACGGGGCTGACGGACCTGGTCTCCACGGCGCCGAGCATCGCACAGGCGCCCCGCGGGCCGCTCATACGGGGGTCACGCGACCTGGGCGTAGCGGTCCTTGCCGGCGCTCACCCGCCCCTCGGGTTCATGGCGTCCGGCCCGGCGGGCGGCCCTGGCGGCGCGGGCGGCCTCGCGGCCGAGCCGCTGGGCGGCGGCCTCGCGGACCAGCTCGGCGTGGGCGGCGCGGTGAAGTTCGTAGGCGAACATGGGGTGCTCCCTGGGTCGTGGTGTCGGCATCGCTCCTTGCGATGCCTCCACCTTCCTCGCCCAGCCGGTGCGGGGGCATCGGGCGAGTGCCGCATGTTCGGGGTGCGGGGGGCCTTAGGGAGGGGCGGGGGGTGCCTTAGGGCGCCGCCGGGTCCGTCCCCGCACGGCGGTGGGGGTCCTGGGCGGAGCGGGCGGCGCGCCATTCCGGGGCGAGGAGGGACCAGATCTCGGTGTCGGTGCGGGTGCCGCGGTGGGTGTGGTTCTCGCGGAGGACGCCGTCCCTGGTCATGCCGAGCCGGCGGGCGACGGCGATGCTGGGCCGGTTCTTCGAGGAGGCGAGCCATTCGAGGCGGTGGATCCCGCGCTGGTCGACGGCCCAGTCGATGAGGATCCGGCAGGCGCGGGTGACCAGGCCGCGGCCGGCGGCGGAGGGCTCCAGCCAGCAGCCGATCTCGGCGTTGCCGGCGGCCACGTCCATGGTGCGGAACATGACGCCGCCGACGAGGGTGCCGCCGGTCCAGATGCCGTAGAGGCGTCCGGCGTCGTTCGCGGTCTTCTCGGCGTACCCGCGGAGGAAGGCGCGGGCGGAGTCGAGGTCGTGGACGGCGTCGGCGAGGCCGATGTGCGTGCCGATGAACTCCCGGCCCCGGTCCATGTGGGCGAGGAACTCCTCCGCCTGCCAGGGCTCCAGGGGCCTCAGCTCGGCGTCGTCACCCAGCGATGTCGCGAACATCCTCGATCTCCTCCGTGGCCGGTGTCGTCACGCGCTGCACCGGGATCTTCGCACGGGTGTCCGCGGCGACCCGGCTCTCGGGCGGCTCGATGCTGATCCGGGGCAGGATCCGGTCGAGGCTCCGGGGCAGCCACCAGTTGGCGCCGCCGAGCAGGTGCATGAGGGCGGGGACGAGGAGGGTGCGCAGGACGAAGGCGTCGAGGGCGACGGCGGCGGCCAGCGCGATGCCGAACATCGCGATGACCCGGTCGCCGGAGAGGACGAAGGCGAGGAAGACCGAGATCATGATGACCGCGGCGGAGTTGATCACCCGGCTGGTCTCGGCGAGGCCGACCCGGACCGCCCGCCGGTTGTCGCCGGTCTCCAGCCACTCCTCGTACATCCGGCTGACCAGGAAGACCTGGTAGTCCATGGAGAGGCCGAAGAGGACCGAGACCATGATCACGGGGAGGAAGGGCTCGATGGGCCCGGCGCTGCCGAGGCCGAGGAGTTCGGCGCCCCAGCCCCACTGGAAGATCGCGACGACGATGCCGAAGGCGGCGGCGACGGCGGCGACGTTCATGGCGGCGGCCTTGAGCGGGATGCCGACGGACCGGAAGGCGAGCAGCAGGAGCAGGCAGCCGAGGGCGACGACGACGCCGACGAAGAGCGGCAGCTTGCCGACGATGATCTCGGCGAAGTCGTCGTAGGAGGCGGTGATGCCGCCGACGTGGACCTCCAGGGAGGTGCCGGCCTCGGCGGTGGGGAGGACGTCCTGGCGGAGCCGGTCGACGAGCTCGCTGGTGGCCTTCGACTGGGGCGAGGAGTCGGGGACGACGGTGAGGACGGCGGTGTCGCCGGAGCCGTTGTAGGCGACCGGGGAGACGGAGGCGACGCCCTTGGTGGCGGCGAGCGCCTCCGGGAGCCGGTCGAGGGCGACCCGGTCGTCGGCGCCGTCGAGCCCGGCGACCAGGGTGAGGGGGCCGTTGACGCCGGGGCCGAAGCCCTCGGCGAGGAGGTCGTACGCCTGCCGGGTGGTGGCGGAGGCCGGGTTGTTGCCCTGGTCGGAGGTGCCGAGGTGGAGCGAGAGGGTGGGCAGCGCGAGGACGGCCATGACGACGGCGGCGACGGCGCCGAGGAGCTTGGGGTGGCGCTCGACGAAGGCCGACCAGCGGGCGGCGAAGCCGGTGGGCAGCTCGGGCTGCGGGCCGTGCTCGGCGAGGGCGCGGCGCTCGCGCCGGGAGAGGGCGCGCAGGCCGATGAGGGAGAGCAGGGCGGGCAGCAGGGTGACCGAGGCGGCGACGGTGAGGACGACGGTGAGGGAGGCGGCGATCGCGACGCCGTTGAGGAAGCTCAGCCGGAGGATGAGCATGCCGAGCAGCGCGATGCAGACGGTGGCGCCGGCGAAGACGACGGCCCGTCCGGTGGTGGCGACGGCGGTCTCGGCGGCCTCGGCGACGCTCAGGCCGCGTTTCAGGCCCTTGCGGTGGCGGGTGACGATGAAGAGCGCGTAGTCGATGCCGACGCCGAGGCCGATGAGCATGCCGAGCATGGGGGCGAAGTCGGCGACCGTCATCAGGTGGCCGAGGAGCACGATCCCGGAGTAGGCGATGCCGACGCTGACCAGGGCGGTGGCGATGGGCAGCAGGGAGGCGGCGAGGGAGCCGAAGGCGAGGAGGAGGACGACGGCGGCGACGGCCACGCCGACGGCCTCGGCGACGTGCCCGCCGGGGGCCTCGGTGAGGGCGACGGCGCTGCCGCCGAGCTCCACCTGGAGCCCGTCGGTGCCGGCCGCCTTCGCGGTGTCGACGAGGGCCCGCGCCTGCTCGACGGGGATGTCGTCGGCCTGCTCGCGGAAGGTGACGGTGGCGTAGGCGGTGTGCCCGTCCTCGCTGACCTGGCCGCGCGCGGCGCCGTCCCCGTACGGGGAGGCGACGGCGGCGACGCCGGGGAGCGCGGCGACCTCCTCCAGCATGGGCCCGACGCGTTCCTGCACGGCGTCGGCGCGGACGCTGCCGCGTTCGGTGTGCCAGACGATGGTGTCGGTGTCGCCGCCGAGCCCCTGGAAGCCGCGGTCGAGCAGGGCGGTGGCCCGTCCGGACTCGGTGCCGGGCACCTCGTAGTCGTTGGAGTACGCGCTGCCGGCGAAGGCGGCGGCGCCACCGACCCCGACGAGGGCGAGGACCCACAGGAGGACGGCGACGAGGCGGTGCCGGATGAACCACCGTGCGATGGCTGCCAAAGGACGTGCTCCCTGCCTGGATCGGTGCTCGGGGCCCACTGTCGCAGGCAAACGTGATCGTTTGCCCGTTTCGTGGCGATCCTCACAGGGTCTCCGCGGGGTTCGGGTCCGAGGTCCCGGACCCCGCGGACGAGGGTCCCCCGTCCGGCTCAGCCGGAGACGCTGGGGCGGCCGTTCTCGATGTGGCCCATGAGCCGGCGGCGGAAGCCGTCTGGGGCGGTGACCTCGATGTCGTACCAGCCGTGGGCGTCGGCCGCGGAGTGCACGACGGTGCGGTCGCGGCCGGGCTTCACGGTGACGGTGCGGCTCCAGTCCCGCAGGTCCTGCTCGTCGACGTAGCCGAGCGGCCGGACGGTGAAGGTGACCGGCGCCGTGCCCGTGTTCCGCAGGGTGAGGTGCAGGTCACGGTCGTGGTGGTCGATCCGGGAGGCCAGCTCGGCGCCGCCGGCGGCGGGGCCCGCGAACTCGCGGCGGAAGCCGTTGGGGCCGGTGATCGTGAAGCGGTAGCGGTCCTGCCGGACCGGGACGGTCCACTCCCCCGTCCCCCTGACGTCGGTGTGCTGCGGCACCTCGAACTCGCCGGCGTACGGGTAGAGGGCGAAGTGCGCGCTCGCCCGGCCGGTGTTGCGCAGGGCCACGGTGACCGTGCCGGCGCCGACGGTGGCGGAGGCGTCCGGCTGGTACGGCAGCGGGCGGGCCGGGCGGACGCCGGGCTCCTGGACCGGCATCGACTGGACGGCGGGCGGGCGGGGGCGCCAGCGGCCGGTGAAGGGCGGGACCGGCCCGGGCCGCTCGACGGGCGGCTGCCGGCGGGGCCGCCGGAAGTCGAAGGCGGAGGTGAGGTCGCCGGTGACGGTCCGGCGCCAGGGGGTGATGTTGGGCTCCCGGACGCCGGTGAGGCGTTCCAGGAAGCGGATCACGGAGGTGTGGTCGAAGGTCTCGGAGCAGACGTGGCCGCCGACCGACCACGGCGAGACCACCAGGAGCGGGACGCGGACGCCGAGGCCGGTGGGCAGCCCCTTCCACCGCTCGTCCGGGTCCGTCTCCGGCGGGACCGGCGGCGGCACGTGGTCGAAGAAGCCGTCGTTCTCGTCGTAGTTGATCAGCAGGACGGTGCGGCGCCAGACCTCGGGGTGCGAGCCGAGCGCGTCGAGGACCCGGTAGACGAGGGAGGCGGAGGCGATCGGCGAGGAGGAGCCGGGGTGCTCGGAGTCGATCGCGGAGGGCACCAGGTAGGAGACCTCGGGCAGGGTGCCGGCGGCGACGTCGGCGCGGAAGGCGTCGGCGAGCGTGCCGGACTCGACCCGGCGCAGCCCGCGCTCGAAGAGGGACCGCTCGGCGGGGGACAGGGCGTCGACGCCCTCCTCCAGGAGGGCGAGGAGGCGGGTGCGCTCGGCGGTGTCGTCGGTGTCGCGGACGGCGGCGTAGAAGGACTCCATGAAGGTGTGCCCGCCGGTCCGCGCGAGCGCCTTGCGGGCGATCTTCTTGAAGGTGGTGAAGAACTCGATGTTGTTGTCGGTGAAGTTCTCCCACTCGGTGTACGTCTTCCAGCTCCGTCCGGCCGCCTCCAGGCGCTCGGCGTAGGTGGGCCAGCCGTAGCCGGGGTGGGTGCCCTCGGCGTAGGCGGCGTTGGTGACGGCCCGGCTGCCGTCGGCCTCGTACCCGGTCCAGCCGGACCACAGGTGGTTGCGGTTGGGGCTGGTGGAGGTGTGGGTGGACGAGTGGTAGGCGTCGCAGATGGTGAAGGTGTCGGCCAGCTCGTAGTGGAGCGGGATGTCGCGCCGGTCGTAGTACGCCATGGTGGCGGCGGTCTTCGCGGAGACCCAGCCGTCCATCCAGCCGCCGCGCCACGCCTTGGCGCCGCCGCTCCACGAGTGGTCGAGGTCGCCGATGTACTGGAGGTCCTTCTGCTGCGTCTCGGCGGCGCCGCGGACCGGGAAGGGCAGCACGGTCCGGCCGGGGGCGGCGGGCTGCTCGAAGACGCTGCCGCCGGAGGGCAGCTCGATCGCGTTCCGGTCGCCGAAGCCGCGGACTCCGCGGAGGGTGCCGAAGTAATGGTCGAAGGAACGGTTCTCCTGCATCAGGATCACCACGTGCCGGACCGCCGACAGTCCTCCGGCCGGGGGCTCCGCCGCCATCGCGGCCTGCAAGGACGGCGGCAGCAACGATCCTGCCGCGGTGGCACCGAGGGCGCCGCCGCCCAGCGCGAGCAGCCTTCTGCGGGACATCGACGACGACAAGACCGACCTCCAGACGACGTCCCCCGGTTCGCCTTCGGACCGGGGGTGGTTCGCCCGGGACGCTAAGGGGACCGGATGACGCGGAGGAGGCCCGTCGGGGGCGCGTGCGTGAACGCCGGACCGGCCGGGAAGACACCACCCGGGGGGACGGGTCCCGGCCACGGGCCGTGCGGCTCCGGCGCCCGGCGCGGGGTTCCCCGGCCGCACCCCCGCGCGTTGACCCCGAGGGCGGCGGAACGGCAAGCTGACTTCCTGTCATTCACTGTGCCTTGGGGGGAAGTTGAGCAAGTCGGCACACCACATCGGGCCCGACTCCGCACCGGACCGCTACCGGCTGCTCCGCTCGATCGGGCGCGGCGGCGAGGCGGTGCTCTACCTCGCGGAGATCGAGCTGGCCGGCGGTACCGAGCCGGTGGTCGTGAAGGTCCTCGACTCGAAGACCACGATCACCCCCGAGCTCTTCGAGCGGGTCAGCCGCAAGTGGAACGAGCAGGCCGAGCTGCTGCGGTTCGTCAGCCGTCCCGGCGTCGTCGGCGTGCGCGAGCACTTCCAGGGGCCGCCCATCCACGCGGCCGGCGAGTCCGGCACCCTCACCGGGCGGGCCCTCGTCCTCGTCATGAACCACGTCGACGGCCTCGACCTGCGCGACTGGCGCGCCGAGCGGACGCTGGCCACCCACGCCGAGCGGCGCGAGGTCATGCGGACGCTGGAGCAGCTCGCGGACGTCCTCGACTGGCTGCACTCCGGCAGGGCGACGCCGTCCGGGCGGACCGTGGTGCACGGCGACCTCTCGCCGGGCAACGTGATGGTCGACGAGCACGGCCAGGCGACCCTCGTCGACTTCGGCCTCAGCAAGCTGACCGCCGACCACCAGACCGCCGAGGTGTGGTTCACCCCCGGGTACGCGGCGCCGGAGATCTTCGAGGGCAAGCGCACCCCGGCCACCGACCGGTACGCCTTCGGGGCCATCGCCTACTTCCTGCTGAGCGGCCAGTCCCCGCCGGCCTCGCCCGAGCAGCTGGCCGCCGCCCTCGGGGCCGTGCCGCAGATCGCCGGGCTGCCGGAGGAGCAGCGCAAGCGGGTGCTGGCCATCGCGGCGGCCGACGCGGACAGGCGCCCGCTGTCGCTGTCGGCGTGGGTCAAGGAGGTCCGGCACGGGGTGGTGTCCACCACGACGGCCTCCCGGCCCGCGACCCCGCAGGACGCGGTCCCGCCCCGCCCGGCCGGCGCGCCGGCCGTCCCGCCGCCGCCGGTCGCCCCGCCGGTGGCGCCCCCGGCACAGCCGCCGGCCTCGCCGCCCCGGGACGCCGTGCCGACGCCGCCGGAACAGCCGCCGGCCCCCGCGTCGGCGCCGACGCCGGTGGAACCGCCGGCCCCGGTGCCCACGCCCGCGCCGACGCCCGCGCCCGCTCCGGCTCCCGTCGCGCAGGCCCCCGCCGACCCGTCCCCGGCGGGCTTCGGCGACCCCGCCCCGGCCCCCGTCGGCCACGGCGCCGGGCAGGGCCCGTACGGCGCACCGGCCGCCGGCGTCCCCGCGTACGGCGCACCGGGCCACGGCGGTCAGGGCTTCGGGCCGCCGACGGCCGGCACGCCCACCGCCGGCGGGCCGGGCGGGCCCCGGCGGCCCGAACCGCGCAAGCGCCGCACGGGCCCGCTGATCGGCGCCGTCGCCGGCGTCCTCCTGGTCGCCGTCCTCGCGGTGGCCGGCATCCGGATGCTGGGCGACAAGAAGGCGGAGGACGGCAAGAACGACCAGGCCGGGCCGACCGCCACGACCTCGGCCCCGGCGGCCTCCGAGGAGCCGACGGAGGAGCCCACCACGGACGCGCCCGGCGAGGACGCCTCCCCGTCGGCCTCCCACACCCCCGGGCCCGGCCCGGACTCGGTCTCGCTCACCACGCTCGACGACGTGGGCGACTCCTCGTACTCCTCGCTGTCCGTCGGCAGCGGCACGGTGAAGGCCACCTACTACGAGACGGCTCTGCTCCCCGACGGCATCGACGAGGAGTGCTCGGGGTTCTCCGAGTACAACCTGGGCACCGAGTGGAAGACGCTCACCATGACCGCCGGCATCGAGGACTCCTCCTCCCACACCTCGGCCCGGCTCACCGTCTCGGTCGACGGCAAGGCCGTCCACACCGGCGTGGTCGATCTCGGCGAACCGGAGAAGCTGACGCTCGACCTCGACCACGGACTGCGCCTGCGCATCGCGTACCAGGATCCGGCCGACTCCTGCGACATGGGGCGGCTCGTCCTCGCCGAACCCACGCTCAGCAAGTGACGCGCCCGACGGGAGCGGCCCCGCACCGGAACTCCGGTGCGGGGCCGCTCCCGTGTGCGCACGGGCGGAGGGTCAGCCCTCGCTGACGCCCAGCTTCTCCAGGATGAGGTCCTTGACCTTCGCCGCGTCGGCCTGGCCGCGGGTGGCCTTCATGACCGCGCCGACCAGCGCGCCGACCGCCGCGACCTTGCCGCCGCGGATCTTGTCGGCGATGGCCGCGTTGCCCGCGATGGCCTCGTCGACGGCCGCGCCGAGCGCGCCGTCGTCCGAGACGACCTTCAGGCCGCGCTTCTCGACGACCTCGTCCGGGGTGCCCTCGCCGAGGAGGACGCCCTCGATGACCTGGCGGGCCAGCTTGTCGTTGAGGTCGCCGGCGGCCACCAGGGCCGAGACCCGGGCCACGTCCGCCGGGGTGATGGGCAGCTCCTCCAGGGAGACGCCCTTCTCGTTGGCGTTGCGGGCCAGCTCGCCCATCCACCACTTGCGGGCGGAGGCCGCGTCGGCGCCCGCCTCGATGGTGGCGACGATCGGGTCGACCGCGCCCGCGTTGAGGATGGACTGCATCTCCTGCTCGGAGACGCCCCACTCCTCGCGCAGCCGGTTGCGGCGCACGCGCGGCAGCTCGGGCAGGGCCTGGCGGAGCTTCTCGACCCACTCGCGGGACGGGGCGACCGGGACCAGGTCCGGCTCGGGGAAGTAGCGGTAGTCCTCGGCGTTGTCCTTGATGCGGCCGGAGGTGGTGGAGCCGTCGTCCTCGTGGAAGTGACGGGTCTCCTGCACGATCGTGCCGCCGGACTCCAGGACCGCCGCGTGGCGCTGGATCTCGAAGCGCGCCGCCCGCTCCACCGAGCGGAGCGAGTTGACGTTCTTCGTCTCCGAGCGGGTGCCGAAGGTCGTCGAGCCCTTCGGCATCAGCGACAGGTTGACGTCGCAGCGCATCTGGCCCTTGTCCATGCGCGCCTCGGAGACGCCCAGGGAGCGGATGACCTCGCGCAGCTCGGCCACGTACGCCTTGGCGACCTCGGGGGCGCGGTCGCCCGCACCGACGATCGGCTTGGTGACGATCTCGATGAGCGGGATGCCGGCCCGGTTGTAGTCGAGCAGCGAGTGCGAGGCGCCGTGGATGCGGCCGGTCGCGCCACCGATGTGGGTGGACTTGCCGGTGTCCTCCTCCATGTGGGCGCGCTCGATCTCCACGCGGAAGACCTCGCCGTCCTCCAGCTGGACGTCCAGGTAGCCGTTGAAGGCGATCGGCTCGTCGTACTGGGAGGTCTGGAAGTTCTTCGGCATGTCCGGATAGAAGTAGTTCTTCCGGGCGAAGCGGCACCACTCGGCGATCTCGCAGTGCAGCGCGAGGCCGATCTTGATCGCGGACTCGACGCCGATCTCGTTGACGACCGGCAGCGCGCCGGGCAGGCCGAGGCAGGTCGGGCAGGTCTGCGCGTTGGGGTCGGCGCCCAGCTCGGTCGAGCAGCCGCAGAACATCTTCGTCTTCGTGCCGAGCTCGACATGGACCTCCAGGCCCATGACGGGGTCGAACGCGGCCAGGGCGGCCTCGTACGACAGCAGTTCAGTGACAGTCACGGTGGAACTTTCCCTCTCAGCCCAGCAGGACGTCGTCGTCGCCGAGGCGCTTCAGCTCGCGGTACAGGATCGCGAGGCCGGTGACGATGGCGGCGGCGGACACGGCGGCGTCGGCCAGCCGCAGCATGTCGCCGTCGCTGCGGGCCAGCTTGGCCTGCTTGGCGACGCTCACCGCGCCGAACGCGGTGGTGGCCAGCGAGACGTAGACGCCGGTCTTCGACTTCTTGAAGTTCTTGGCCTTCTTTGCCATGGCGTTCACAGCGACGGAGCCTCCTCCAGCAGCGGGTGTCCCCACTTTTCCACGAAGGCCGCCTCGACGGCGGCACCGACCTTGTAGAGCCGGTCGTCCTGCATGGCGGGGGCGATGATCTGCAGCCCGACCGGGAGGCCGTCCTCCGGCGCCAGGCCGCAGGGCAGCGACATGGCGGCGTTGCCGGCCAGGTTGGTCGGGATGGTGCACAGGTCCGCGAGGTACATCGCCATCGGGTCGTCGGCGCGCTCGCCGATCGGGAAGGCGGTGGTCGGGGTCGTCGGGGAGACGATCACGTCGACCTGCTCGAAGGCCTTCTCGAACTCGCGGGTGATGAGGGTGCGGACCTTCTGGGCCGAGCCGAACCACGCGTCGTAGTAGCCGGAGCTGAGCGCGTACGTGCCCAGGATGATGCGGCGCTTCACCTCGGGGCCGAAGCCGGCCTCGCGGGTCAGGGCGGTGACGTCCTCGGCGGAGCGGGTGCCGTCGTCGCCGGCGCGCAGGCCGTAGCGCAGGCCGTCGAAGCGGGCCAGGTTGGACGAGCACTCGGACGGCGCGATCAGGTAGTACGCCGAGAGGGCCAGGTCGAAGGTCGGGCAGTCCAGCTCGACGATCTCGGCGCCCAGCTCCTTCAGCAGCTCGACGGACTCGTCGAAGCGCTGCATGACGCCGGCCTGGTAGCCCTCGCCGCGGAACTGCTTGACGACGCCGACGCGCATCCCGGCCACCGAGCCGTTGCGCGCGGCCTCGACCACCGGCGGGACCGGCAGGTCGATGGAGGTGGAGTCGAGCGGGTCGTGGCCGGCGATCGCCTCGTGCAGCAGGGCCGCGTCCAGGACCGTGCGGGCGCAGGGGCCGCCCTGGTCGAGGGAGGAGGAGAAGGCCACCATGCCGTAGCGGGAGACCGCGCCGTAGGTGGGCTTGACGCCGACGGTGCCGGTGACGGCGGCGGGCTGGCGGATGGAGCCACCGGTGTCCGTGCCGATGGCCAGCGGGGCCTGGTACGCGGCGAGCGCGGCCGAGGAGCCGCCGCCGGAGCCGCCGGGGATCCGGGTGAGGTCCCAGGGGTTGCCGGTCGGGCCGTAGGCGCTGTTCTCGGTGGAGGAGCCCATGGCGAACTCGTCCATGTTGGTCTTGCCGAGGATGACCACGTCGGCGGCCTTGAGCCGCTTGACCAGGGTCGCGTCGTACGGCGGGAGCCAGCCTTCGAGCATCTTCGAGCCGACCGTGGTCGGCACGCCCTGCGTGGTGAAGATGTCCTTGAGGGCGAGCGGGACGCCGGCCAGCGGGCCGAGCTTCTCGCCGCGGGCGCGCTTCTCGTCGACGGCGCGGGCCTGCGCGAGGGCGCCCTCGCGGTCGACGTGGAGGAAGGCGTGGACCTTCTCGTCGACGGCGTCGATGCGGGCCAGGTGGGCCTCGGTGACCTCGACCGCGGTGAGCTCGCCGGAGGCGATCCTCGCGGCGATCTCGGCGGCGGTGAGCTTGATGATGTCCGTCATGGTCAGTCCTCCCCCAGGATCTGCGGCACCTTGAAACGCTGCTGTTCCTGGGCGGGGGCGCCGGAGAGCGCCTGCGCGGGGGTGAGCGAAGGACGGACCTCGTCCGCGCGCATGACGTTGGTCAGCGGCAGCGGGTGGGAGGTCGGCGGTACGTCCTGCTCGGCGACCTCGGAGACGCGGGCGACCGCGCCGATGATGTCGTCGAGCTGACCGGCGAAGTGGTCGAGTTCCTCGTCGGCGAGTTCCAGACGCGCCAGCCGAGCGAGGTGTGCGACCTCCTCGCGCGTGATGCCAGGCATGCAGCGATCCTCTGGGGTGAGTCTGATGGTGTTGGCCCCAATCCTATGGGGCCGGTGCCGCTCCCCGTGAAACGGTCGGCCCGGACGGGCCCCCGGTCCGTCCCCTACGGGTCACTGCACGACGTGTCCGGGGGCCGGATCGAGGGCGGTGACGGGGGCGGTGTCGACCGCCCGGCGCCAGCCGTGCACGCCGCGGGCGAGCAGCCAGGCGGTCGTCTCGGCGGGCGGCATGGCGGCGGAGACGAGCCAGCCCTGGACGGCGTCGCAGCCCAGGTCGCGCAGCCGCTCCCAGGTCTCGTCGTCCTCGACGCCCTCGGCGACGACGAGGAGGCCGAGGGAGTGGGCGAGGTCGACGGTGCAGCGGACGATCTCGGCGTCCTCGGTGTCGACGGCGAGCCGGGCGACGAAGGAGCGGTCGATCTTCAGTTCGCTGACCGGGAGCCGGCGCAGGTGGACCAGGGAGGAGTAGCCGGTGCCGAAGTCGTCGAGGGACATCTTGACGCCGTGGCCGGTGAGGCCGTTGAGGGTGTCGGCGGCGCGCTGGGGGTCCTCCAGGAGGACGTGTTCCGTTATCTCCAGCTGGAGGGAGCCGGCCGGGACGCCGTGGCGGGCGAGCCGGGCGGCGACGGCGCCGGCGAAGCCGGGGGTGTGGACGTCGCGCGGCGAGACGTTGACGGCGACGGGCACCTCCAGGCCCTGGGCGCGCCAGCGGGCGACCTGGGCGAGGGCGGTCTCCAGGACGTACTCGGTGAGGTGCGGCATCAGGCCGGAGGACTCGGCGATGGCGATGAACTCGTCCGGTGGAACCTTTCCGCGCTCGGGGTGGACCCAGCGGACGAGGGCCTCCAGACCGGCGACCTGGCCGTCGAAGCGGACCTTCGGCTGGTAGTGGAGTTCGACCTCGCCGGCGTCGAGGGCGCGGCGCAGGTCGCCGAGGAGGCCGAGCCGGTCGGGGGTGTTGGAGTCGCGCTTGGACTCGTACACCTCGACGCCGGTGCGGTCGCGCTTGGCCTGGTACATGGCGACGTCGGCGCGGTCGCGCTTGGCCTGGTACATGGCGACGTCGGCGCGGCGCAGCAGGCCCTCGGCGTCCCCGGCGTGGTCGGGGTGGACGGCGACGCCGGCGCTGGCCTCCAGGACGAGGGTGAGCCCGTCGAGGTCGAGCGGGGAGGAGAGGGCGGCGACGAGGTGGCGGGCGACCCGCTGGGCGCTGGTGGTGGAGTCGGTGGCGGGCAGCAGGACGGCGAACTCGTCGCCGCCGAGCCGGGCGGCCTCGGCGCCGCGGGGCAGGGCGAGGCGGAGCCGCTCGGCGATCTGGAGGAGGAGCCGGTCGCCGGCGAGGTGGCCGAGGGTGTCGTTGACCGAGCGGAAGCGGTCGAGGTCGATGAGGACGAGGGCGGCGCGGGTCTGCTCGCCCTCGGCCTCCTCCAGGGCCGTCCAGGTGCGCTCCAGGAGCCACTGGCGGTTGGGGAGGCCGGTGAGCGGATCGCGGAGCTGTTCCTCGGCGCGGGCGCGGGCGATCCAGAGGGTGGAGTCGAGGGCGATCAGCGGGATCGCGAAGAGCGGCAGGAGGACCGGGAAGGCGGCGGCGACGACGCAGATCAGCGGGGCGATGCCGAGCAGGGCGACGGCGACGAGGCCCTGGCGGAGCAGGGCGGTGCGGGCGACGGTGGGCAGGCCGCGGCCGGGCGGGGCGAGGGTGTACCACAGCAGGAGCCGGGTCGCGAGGAGGTAGGCGCCGGCGGCGAGGACGATCTCCGGGGCGTCGGCGATCCCCCAGTCGAGGGGCTGCCAGGGCCGGTCGACGCTCGGGACGTCGCCGAAGACGGCGAGGACGAGGGCGGCGGCGCCGACGCCGAGGATGTCGGCGGCTCCGTGCAGCAGGCCCTGGCGCCAGCGGTGCCGGCGGGCGGCGCTGACGAGGACGACGACGGTGAGCGAGACGAGCCCGGCGGGGACCCAGCCGTACAGGAGGAGGACGGCGAGGGTGAGGGCGGCGCCGGAGCCGGTGCCGCCCCACCAGCGCTCGCGGCCGAGGGCGACGAGGTGGCCGACGATGAGCCCGGTGAGGAGGGCGAGGGACCAGCCGGCGACGCCGCCGGGGAAGAGCGGATGGCCGGCGGTCAGGGCCCGCTGAAGCCCGGTGACGAGCACGGCGGCGGCGGTGCCCAGCACGGCGGCGGGCAGGCCGGTGAAGCCCGTGGGGAGCACCCGGCCGCGCGGCCGTGGCACCGGGGCGGCACTCTCGGTCGGTTCCATTCCCGTCCCTCTCGCAGGCGGCGGTGCCGTCGCTGTCCGATGGGCCGCGGCGAGGCGGCCGTGGTGGCGTCCGGCCGTCGGTTCGCGCGCCCCGCCGGCTTCGGGGCGGGGCGCGTGGCGCGGGGCCGTTCGTCCTGGAGCACGGCCGCGCAGAACCCTCGCGCGGCGGTGCGGGACGAGACGCACGGTCACCACACTAGGCCGCCGAGGGCGCCGAGGGGCAGCGCTCTCCCTCTCTTGCCCGAATGCGGCCTGGCCACCCGTAACGATCTGGTATGCGCCGAACGGGTGAGCTCCCGCGCCTCCGAGGGGGGTGACCCGGGGTTACTCCTCGACCGGCTGTGCGACCTCGCGAGCGGCCTCGGGACCCTGTTCGAGCAGGATCTTGAAGCCCTCCTCGTCCAGAACCGGAACCTTCAGCTGCATCGCCTTGTCGTACTTGGAGCCCGGGTTCTCCCCCACGACGACGAAGCTCGTCTTCTTGGAAACGGAACCGGTGACCTTGGCTCCGCGGCTCTGGAGCGATTCTTTTGCGCCATCCCGGGTGAACTGCTCCAGGGTGCCGGTCACGACGACCGTCAGGCCCTCCAGGGGACGCGGCCCCTCGTCCTCCCCGGCGCCCTCGTCCTCCAGGGCGACGCCCGCGGCGCGCCACTTCCGCACGATCTCGCGGTGCCACTCCTCGGCGAACCACTGCTTCACGGCGGCGGCGATGATGCCGCCGACGCCGTCGACCGCGGCCAGCTCCTCCTCGGTGGCCTGCTCGATCCGCTCCAGGGAGCGGAACTCGCGGGCCAGCGCCTCGGCGGCGACCGGGCCGACGTGGCGGATGGAGAGGCCGTTGATGAAGCGGGCGAGCGGGCGGGTCTTCGCCGCCGCGATGTTCTCCAGCATGGCGAGGGCGTTCTTCTTCGGCTCGCCCTTCTGGTTGGCGAAGACGGTGACGATCTTCTCCTCGCCGGTCTTCGGGTCACGCTTGGGCAGTCCGCTGTCCGGGTCGAGGACGTACGCCTTGATCGGCAGCAGCTGCTCGATGGTGAGGTCGAAGAGGTCGCCCTCGTCGGTGAGCGGCGGCTCCGCCGGGGCCAGGGGCTGGGTCAGGGCGGCGGCGGCCACGGCGCCGAACTTCTCGATGTCCAGGCACTGGCGGCCGGCGAGGAACTCGACCCGCTCGCGGAGCTGGGCCGGGCAGGTCCGGGCGTTCGGACAGCGGAGGTCGATGTCGCCCTCCTTCATCGGCTTCAGCTCCGTGCCGCACTCGGGGCAGTCGGCCGGCATCACGAACTCCCGCTCGGTGCCGTCCCGCAGGTCGACGACCGGGCCGAGGATCTCGGGGATGACGTCGCCGGCCTTGCGGAGCACCACGGTGTCGCCGATGAGGACGCCCTTGGCCTTCACCACCTCCTGGTTGTGGAGGGTGGCGAACTCGACCTCGGAGCCGGCCACGGTGACCGGCTCCACCTGGGCGTAGGGGGTGACGCGGCCGGTGCGGCCGACGCCGACCTTGATGTCGACGAGCTTGGTGTTGACCTCCTCCGGCGCGTACTTCCAGGCGATGGCCCAGCGCGGGGCGCGCGCGGTGGAGCCGAGCCGGCCCTGGAGCGGGATCTCGTCGAGCTTGACGACGACGCCGTCGATCTCGTGCTCCACGGAGTGCCGGTGCTCGCCGTAGTACGCGATGAACTCCCGCACCTCGGCGAGGGAGCCGACGACCCTGTTGTGCGTGGAGGTGGGCAGGCCCCACTCGCGCAGCAGCCCGTACGCCTCCGAGAGCCGGGAGATCTCGAAGCCCTCGCGGGCGCCGATGCCGTGGACGACCATGTGGAGCGGGCGGCCGGCGGTGACCTTGGGGTCCTTCTGGCGCAGCGAGCCGGCGGCCGCGTTGCGCGGGTTGGCGAAGGGCTTGTCGCCGGCCTCCACCAGGCGGGCGTTGAGCGCCTCGAAGGCCTCCATGGGGAAGTAGACCTCGCCGCGGATCTCGACGAGCTCCGGGATCCGGTCGCCCCGGAGGCGCTCGGGGACGTCGGCGATGGTCCGCACGTTGGGCGTGATGTCCTCGCCGGTGCGGCCGTCGCCGCGGGTGGCGGCGCGGGTGAGCCTGCCGTGCTCGTAGGTGAGGTTGACGGCGAGGCCGTCGACCTTGAGCTCGCACAGGAAGTGGAAGTCGGGGGTGCCGACGTCCCGGGCGACGCGCTCGGCCCAGGTCGTCAGCTCCTCCTCGTCGAAGGCGTTGTCCAGCGAGAGCATCCGCTCGCGGTGCTCGACGGCGGTGAACTCGGTCTCGTACTGCCCGGCCACCTTCTGGGTCGGCGAGTCGGGGGTGCGCAGCTCGGGGTGCTCGTCCTCCAGCGCCTCCAGGGCGCGCAGGAGCCGGTCGAACTCCGCGTCGCTGATGACCGGCTGGTCCTTCACGTAGTACCGGAAGCGGTGCTCCTCGACCTGCTCGGCCAGCTCGGCGTGCTTCTCCCGTGCCTCGGCGGGCACAGGCCCCTGTCCGTCGGGCAGGGCCCCCTGTTCGACTGCCACCTTCGTCCGTCCTCCCGTGCTTCCGGCCCCGGTCACTCTGGGTTGTCCGCGAGCGATCTCGCCGCCCGGACGCAGTGGGCGAGCGCCGTCCGGGCGTACCCGGGCGAGGCGCCGGCGAGGCCGCAGGCGGGGGTGACGACCACGGACTCGGCGAGAGTCCCCGGATTCAGCCCCAGCCTGCGCCACAGCGTCCTGACACCCATGACGCTACCGCCCGGGTCGGACAATGCCGTGTCGGTGGACGGCACCACACCGGCGAAGAGCGTGGTGCCGGCCTCCACGGCCTCGCCGATCGGCTCCTCGTCACGGTCGGTGAGCAGCCCGAAGTCGAACGAGATCCCGGCGGCTCCGGCGCGGCGGAGCAGCGCGAAGGGGACGCCGGGGGCGCAGGAGTGGACGGTGACGGGCCCGTCGTGGGCGGCGATCACGTCCCGCAGGGCGGACTCGACGACCTGCCGGTCGACGGCCCGGTGGGTGCGGTAGCCGCTGGCGGTGCGGACCTGGCCGAGGAGGACGGCGGTGAGCGAGGGCTCGTCGAGCTGGAGCACGATCCGGGCGCCGGGGACGCGCTTGGCGACGTCGGCGAGGTGTTCGCGCAGGCCCTCGGCGAGGGAGGCCGCGAGGTCGCGGCAGGCTCCGGGGTCGCTCAGGGCGGCCTCGCCGCCGCGGAGTTCGAGGGCGGCGGCGAGCGTCCACGGGCCGACGGCCTGGACCTTGAGCGGACCCTCGTACCCCTGGGTGAACTCCTCCAGGGCGTCGAGGTCCTCGCCGAGCCAGGAGCGGGCGCGGCGGGTGTCGCGGCCGGGCCGGTCGCTGATCCGCCAGCCGCTGGGCTCCACGTGCGCGTACAGGTCGACGAGCATCCCGAGGGTGCGGCCGATCATGTCGGCGCCGGGTCCGCGGGCGGGGAGTTCGGCGAGGAAGGGGAAGTCCTCGAAGGTGCCGGTGACGGTCTTGGCGGCCTCGCGGGCGTCGCCGCCGGGCAGGGACCCGACGCCGGTGGCCGGGCCCCACTGCTGGGTGTCGCTCATGGCTCCGGCCCTACCGTCCCGGACGGACCGTCAGGTCGTTGACCTCGGCGTCGCGCGGCAGGTCGAGGGCCATCACGATGGTGGTGGCCACGGACTCGGGGTCGATCCACTGCGAGGCGTCGTACTCCTTGCCCTCCTGCTGGTGCACCTTGGCCTGCATGGGGCTGGCGGTGCGGCCCGGATAGACGGAGGTGACGCGGACGCCGTTCGCGTGCTCCTCGTGGCGCAGCGAGTCGGCGAGCGCCTTCAGGCCGTGCTTGGAGGCGGCGTACGCGCTCCACTCGGCGTGCGCGTTCAGCCCGGCGCCGGAGTTCACGAAGAGGACGTGTCCCTGGGAGAGGCGGAGCTGCGGCAGGAAGTGCCGGGTCAGCTCGGCGGGGGCGATCAGGTTGACGTTCAGCTGGTGGTGCCAGGCCTTGGGGGTCAGCTCCCCGACCCCGCCGAGGTCGACGACCCCGGCGATGTGCAGCAGCGAGTCGACCCGGTCCGGCAGGCTCTGGTGCGAGAAGGCCCAGGAGAGCCGGTCCGGGTCGGCGAGGTCGCCGACGAGCGTGCGGGCGCCGGGGAACTCGGCCGCCAGCTCCTTCGCCCGCCCCGCGTCGCGCGCGTGCAGCACGAGTTCGTCCCCGCGCGCGTGCAGCCGGCGCGCGACGGCGGCGCCGATGCCGGAACCGGCCCCGGTGATCACATGAGTAGCCATGGGGCCATGGTCCCACCTGCGCTCAGGAGGAGGGGGCTGGGGCGGGCGTGGTGGCGGACCAGAAATCGGAGCGGACGTGGGGGGTGGGGATCTGGCCGAGGGGGTAGGCGGGGCCGTTGGGCTCGGTGGTCGATTCGGCGACGTCGGACTTCTCGACGCACGGGGTGGTGACGTCGAAGAACACCTGGCCCTTGTAGGCGACCTCCACGGACATGGTGAAGCCGTCGGGCGTCCGGGCGAAGATGGCCGGCGCCTCCTTGTGGGGGTTCACGCCGGTGATCTCGTAGCCGCTCTTCTTCCAGAAGCGCTCGACCACGCCCAGGAAGCTGCCGCGCCGCTGCTCGGAGACGATCGTCGTGACGGTTCGCCGGCGGGTCACCGTACAGCTGCCGGACGTGGTCGTGTCGTGGGCCCACTGGACCTCGGGCACGAGCGCTCCCAGCGTCGCGTCGAGCATCGCGTCCGCGCTGTTCGCTGCTTCCTGCATGTCCATGTCCGACTTCGCTCCTTCGTCGTCCGTCGTTCCGCACCCCGCCAGCACCACGCCCGCCAGGAGGACGGAGGCGGTACCCCGTACCGCCCGTCCCATTCGTCTCATCGGTGCTCCTCCGTGGTGATCAGGTCGGGTTGGCCGGCGACGATCCGGGCGATGTTCTTGGCCGACTCCTCGTCCAGTTCGGGGGTGAAGTACTGGGAGTGGGCGTCGAAACCGCCCCCTTCCCGGACCATCGCCGGACCGTCGTCGACCTTGAAGCGCCGGGCGTCGAACGCCTCGCTCGCCGGGTCCTTGCCGAAGTAGACGTCGTCGTCGCCGATGTCGAAGAGGTCGCGGGCCGGCAGGACGCCCAACGGGCCGCCCAGCGCCCAGCCCAGCGCCGCCTCGTCCTTGTTCGGCAGGTGGGTGACCGGGTCGTTGTCGGCGGCACCGACGAAGACGTGGTCCTTGCCCACCCCGAGCTCCGTCGCCTTCTGCGCGTCCACGCCCGGGCTGCCGAGGAGGATGATGTCGTCGGCGCCAGGGATGCCGCCGGACCGCTGGGCGGCCGTACCCACGGTGAGCGAACCGTACGAGTGGCCGATCGCCGTCACATGGGGGTCCGCGTTCTGGTTGGTCGCCGAGAGCCCCGCCATGAACTCGTTGTACGCCGGGGCGCCCCGCTGGGCGTCGCCCTTCGTCATGACGTCCACGTGCTGCGGCGCGTCGTAGCCGAGCCAGACGATGGAGGCGCTGGACGGGTCGTGGCGCCGCGCGCCCTTGGCCGTGTCCTGCGCCCGTTTCATCGTGTCGTCGACGAACTCCTCGTTCAGCTTGGTCCCCAGGCCCGGTACGTACGCCGAGACGTTCCTCGACGTGTCCGGGTTGCCGTACGAGACGATCGCGCGGCCGTTGCCCTCGTCGCCGATACCGAGGAGGAACATCGGCGGATCGCTCGGCTCGTCCAGCTTCTTCTGGATGGCGCGCAGGGCGTCCAGTTTCGTCTTCGCGTCGTCGCCGCCCTCCCTGGCCAGTTCGTCCATGAGGATCGGCAGATAGGTGCGGTTGGCCTCGTCGCGGGCCGCGGCCGGGATGCCGTCGAGGCCGCCGACGAGGTCCGGGGCGACCTCCAGGTACTCCTCGCGCTGCTCGTCCGTCAGGCCGTCCCACCACTTCTTGCGCTCGGCGGGGCTCTTGTCGGTGGGCACGTCCTCGCCGAGGTACATGCCGGCCGTGCCGCGCACGTCGGCGGTGTCCCGGCGGACGTCCTTCAGGGTGGCCTCGGTGACGTCGAGGCCCTTCTCCGCCTTCAGGCAGGTGAGGGTCCTCGCGTAGCGGGCGTCGACCTCACCGGCGGAGCGCAGGGCGCGCGCGATGCGGTCGGCGACGGCCTGGGCCTTCGTCTGGTTCGGGTTGAGCGGCAGGAAGCCCGGGAAGCCGCCGTTCTGGGGGCTGCCGAGGGGCGGTGCCTCCAGCGGGAGCCGGGCACTGCCCCGGACGGTGCCGCCGGGGGCCTCCTTCGCCGTGCCCGCCAGGTCGGTGACCTCGGTGGCGGGGTAGCTCACGGAACCGTCCTCGTGGACGGTGAGGCCCTGGGCGGAGGCGTCGGCGAGGGCGTTCTTCAGCTGCGTCTGCGGCTCGGCGAGGTCGGCGGCGAGGCCGTTCAGCGTCGTCCTGACGAGGCCGCACTCGCTGTGCAGGTACGCGAAGTTGCGGCTCAGGCGCTTGAGCCGGCCGAGAGCCGCCTCCGCCGACGCGCTCTCCTGCGTCTCGCGGAGCTTCGCGGACATGGCCCGGTCGACCCGGGTCCGGTCGGCGTCGGAGCGGTTCGACACCTGGTGCCAGGCGTCTCCCGCCTCCGTGAGCTCGGAGGTCTTCAGGTCGCGCAGCTGCTGCCAGGTGAGGGTGGCGCCGGTCATCGCCTCTCCTCCCCCGGCTTGGTGTCGATGGAGGCGAGGGAGCTCTTGACCGAGGCGTCGGTCTCGCCCATCTCCTTCGCGACCGCGAGCAACGTCCCCTGGAGGGCCTCGCATTCGTCGCGTACGGACGCGAGCCTGTCCTCCCACGACCGGCGTACGGCGGTGAGTGCGGCGAGGGCAGAGAGTCCGGCTGCTCCGGAGGAGACTCCCTCGTGGCCGGGGCCGAGGGCGGCGCGGCTCGTCTCGGTGCTGGTCCGCAGGGCGCCCGCCGTACCGGATGCGCTGGTCCAGGGGCCGTCGCTGTGCTTGAGGTTGCCCGTTCCGGACGGGCCCGGGACGCCGCCCGGATCCGTGGAGGCCAGATTCATCCGGGTGTCGTCCCCGACCGCCCCGAACATGTCCTGCCAACGCTGTGTTGGGCTCACGATCCCCCGATCCCCGTTGCGTGTCATGTGCGCACGGCGACCTTAGCGGAGCTCGTTCCAGAGTACGCAATCGCGAAGCCGAGCCGGGCGGTCAGCTCAGCCGCCGCTCCAGGTACGCCAGGGCCGCCGGGCCGTTCTCGGCGAAGAAGGCCAGGTCGCCGAGGGGGCGCGGCAGGAAGCCCTCGTCCTCCATGCGGCGGAACTGCTCCTTGAGGCCGTCGTAGAAGCCGGCGGTGTTGAGGACGACGACGGGCTTGGTGTGCTTGCCGTGCTTCTTGAGCTCCAGGATCTCGGTGGCCTCGTCGAGGGTGCCGGTGCCGCCGACCATGACGACGATCGCGTCGGACTTGGCGAGGAGGAGCGCCTTCCGCTCGGCGAGGTCCTTGGTGATCGTCATCTCGTCGGCGCCCGGGCGGGCCTTGGCGGCGAGGAAGTCGACGGAGACGCCGACGAGCCGGCCGCCGGCCTCCTGGACGCCGTCCGCGACGACCTTCATCAGGCCGGTGTCCGAGCCGCCCCAGACGAGGGTGTGGCCGGCCTTGCCGAGGAGGCCGGCGAACTCGCGGGCGGGGGCGGTGTACCGCTCGTCGAGGTCGGCGGCGGAGAGGAAGACGCAGATGTTCATGCCGACACCGTATGCGGTGACCTGCGGGTTCCAAGATTTTTCGGGAAATCCCGGGGAGCGGCGATGAGTTCCGGTGGGTCCGCCGGTCTGCCCTGCCATGGACGAGGTGAGGACGGTCGTCTCGCGGGACGGGACGACCATCGCGTACGCGCGGTACGGGACGGGGGCCGCGGCCGGGCCCGCGGTGGTGCTGGTGAGCGGGGCGCTGCGGACGGGCGCCTGCGAGGCGCCGCTCGCCCGGCTGCTGGCCCGGAGCTTCCCCGTGTTCGTGTACGACCGCCGGGGGCTCGGCGGCAGCGGCGACACGGGGCCGTACGCGGTGGAGCGGGAGTTCGAGGACCTGGCGGCGGTGCTGGAGGCGGCGGGCCCGGGCGCGGCGGTGCACGGCAGCGGGACGGGCGGCGCGCTGGCGCTGGCGGCCGCGGCGGCGGGGCTGCCGGTGGGGGCGGTGTCGGTGTTCGAGCCGCCGTACGCGGTGCCGGGGCCGCGCCCGGAGGAGCCGGCCGCGTTCCCGTACCCGGCGGCGTGCGACCGGGCGGTGCCGGGGGACGGGGTCCCGCCGGAGGTGCACGCGCGCGTGCTGGTGATCGACGGCGGGGCGAGCCCGGCGCCGGTCCGGCGGGCGGCGCGGGCGCTCACGGCGTTCCTGCCGCGGGCCCGGCACCGGACGCTGACCGGGCAGACCCACGAGGTGGCGCCGCACGTGCTGGCGCCGGTGGTCGCGGAGTTCGTGACGGAGGTCGCGGAGGCGGCGGACGTGGCGTGAGCCGGCCGCCGGCGGGACGGCCGGGGGTGAAGCGCCCCGGCCGCCCGGACGGGGCGGCCGGGGGGTGAGCCGCTCCGGCCGCCGGGCGGGTGCTACGCGGGGGCGGTCGCCGTGCGGCGCGCCGTCGTCGCGATCGTCGCCGAGCCGACCACGCGGGTGCCGTCGTAGAGGACGATCGCCTGGCCGGGGGCGACGCCGCGGACGGGCTCGTCGAAGGCGACCTTCAGCTCGCCGTCCTCCAGGGCCGCGCTCACCGGCGTCTCGCCGCCGTGGGCGCGGAGCTGGGCGGTGTAGCGGCCGGGGCCCTCGGGGGCGGTGCCGCACCAGCGGGGCTTGATCGCGGTGAGGGCGGTGACGTCGAGGGACTCGGCGGGGCCGACGGTGACCGTGTTGTTCACGGGCGAGATGTCGAGGACGTAGCGGGGCTTGCCGTCGGGGGCCGGGTGGCCGATGCGCAGACCCTTGCGCTGGCCGATGGTGAAGCCGTACGCGCCCTCGTGGGTGCCGAGCTTGGCGCCGGACTCGTCGACGATGTCGCCCTCCGCGGTGCCGAGGCGGGAGGCGAGGAAGCCCTGGGTGTCGCCGTCGGCGATGAAGCAGATGTCGTGGCTGTCGGGCTTCTTGGCGACGGCGAGGCCGCGCCGCTCGGCCTCGGCCCGGATCTCGTCCTTGGTGGTGAGGGTGTCGCCGAGCGGGAACATCGCGTGGGCGAGCTGCCGCTCGTCGAGGACGCCGAGGACGTACGACTGGTCCTTGGCCGTGTCGGAGGCGCGGTGCAGCTCGCGGGTGCCGTCCTCGTTCAGGACGACGGTGGCGTAGTGGCCGGTGCAGACGGCGTCGAAGCCGAGGGCGAGCGCCTTGTCGAGCAGCGCGGCGAACTTGATCTTCTCGTTGCAGCGCAGGCACGGATTGGGCGTGCGGCCCGCCTCGTACTCCGCGACGAAGTCGTCGACGACGTCGGCGCGGAAGCGCTCGGCGAGGTCCCACACGTAGAAGGGGATGCCGATGACGTCGGCGGCCCGGCGCGCGTCGCGCGAGTCCTCGATGGTGCAGCAGCCGCGGGCTCCGGTGCGGAAGGACTGCGGGTTCGCGGAGAGCGCGAGGTGCACGCCGGTGACGTCGTGCCCGGCCTCGACGGCTCGGGCGGCGGCGACGGCGGAGTCCACTCCGCCCGACATGGCGGCGAGGACGCGGAGGGGGCGCGGGGGCGGAGTCTGAGTCATAGCCCTACCAGGGTACGGGGCGGCGGGAACCGCACGGCCGGAACCGGCGTTCTGGGGAGCATGGGGAGCGAGAACGCGAGGAAGCGGGGGGTCGGGCGGCGTGCCGTGCTGCTCGGCGGCGGCGCGGCCGTGCTGGGCACGGCGGTGCTGGCGCGCGAGGAGCTGGCGCGGGCCTGGTGGCGGCTGCCGGGGATGGAGAAGCCGCGGACGGACGGGGCGCTGGACCACGCGGCGGCCGAGTGGGCGGCGGCGCACCAGGCGAACTGGCGGCGGGCGGACCGGCCGGACGACTACACGGTCGACCGGGTGGTGATCCACGTGGTGCAGGGCTCGTACGCGACGGCGCTGAAGGTCTTCCGCAATCCGCTGCACGGGGCGGCCACGCACTACGTGGTCCGCAAGGACGGGCACGTGGCGCAGATGATCCGGGAGCTCGACGTGGCCTTCCACGCGGGGAACCGGGACATGAACGAGCGGAGCGTCGGCATCGAGCACGAGGGCTTCGTGGACCGGCCGCAGGACTTCACGCCGGAGATGTACGCGGGGTCGGCGCGGCTGACGGCGGACATCTGCCGGCGGCACGGGATACCGGTGGACCGGGAGCACATCATCGGGCACGTGGAGGTCGAGGGCACCGATCACACCGATCCCGGCCCGCACTGGGACTGGGACCGGTACATGGAGCTGGTCCGCCGGGAGCGGGCAAAGCTCCCGGCCGGCCGGCCGGACAGGGCCTAGCTGAGGCCGGCCGTCCGGGCGCGCTCGACCGCCGGGCCGATGGCCTCGGCGACGGCCTTCACGTCGTCCTCGGTGGAGGTGTGGCCGAGGGAGAAGCGGAGGGTGCCGCGGGCCAGGTCGGGGTCGGTGCCGGTGGCGAGCAGGACGTGGCTGGGCTGGGCGATGCCGGCGGTGCAGGCGGAGCCGGTGGAGCAGGCGATGCCGGCGGCGTCGAGGAGGAGCAGCAGGGAGTCGCCCTCGCAGCCGGGGAAGGTGAAGTGGGCGTTGGCGGGGAGCCGGTCGACCGGGTCGCCGCCGAGGATCGCGTCGGGGACGGCGGTGCGGACGGCGGTGACGAGCGCGTCGCGCAGGGCGCCGATCTCGCGGGCGAAGGCCTCCTGTCCGTCGGTGGCGAGGCGGGCGGCGGTGGCGAAGGCGGCGACGGCGGGGACGTCGAGGGTGCCGGAGCGGACGTGCCGCTCCTGGCCGCCGCCGTGCAGGACGGGGACGGGGGTGTGCTCGCGGCCGAGGAGCAGGGCGCCGATGCCGTAGGGGCCGCCGATCTTGTGGCCGGAGACGGTCATGGCGGCGAGGCCGGAGGCGCCGAAGTCGACCGGGACCTGGCCGACGGCCTGGACGGCGTCGGCGTGCAGCGGGACGCCGAACGCGGCGGCGGCGGCGGCGAGCGCGCGGACCGGCATGACGGTGCCGATCTCGTTGTTGGCCCACATCACGGTGGCCAGGGCGACGGAGTCCGGGTCGCGGGCGATGGCCTCGCGCAGCGCCTCGGGGTGGACCCGGCCGTGGGCGTCGACCGGCAGGTACTCGACGTCGGCGCCCTCGTGCGCGGCGAGCCAGTCGACGGCGTCGAGGACGGCGTGGTGCTCGACGGGGCTGGCCAGGACGCGGGTGCGGCGGGGGTCGGCGGCGCGGCGGGCCCAGTAGAGGCCCTTGACGGCGAGGTTGTCGGCCTCGGTGCCGCCGGAGGTGAACACCACCTCGCTGGGGCGGGCGCCGAGCGCGGCGGCGAGGGTCTCGCGGCCCTCCTCGACGGTCCGCCGGGCGCGCCGTCCGGCGGCGTGCAGGGAGGAGGCGTTGCCCGTGACGGCGAGCTGGGCGGTCATCGCCTCGATCGCCTCGGGGAGCATGGGCGTGGTCGCGGCGTGGTCGAGGTAAGCCATGGTGGGTCGATTCTACGAGCCCCGGAGCGGCGCTCCCCTCCGCACCGGGGTCGTACGGCGGCGTACCGGCTCAGCCGCGCGGGGCGCGGGCGAGCTGGCGGGACTGGGCGACGAGCCGGCCGGCGCCGTCCCAGACCTCGGCGTCCTCCTCCAGGAAGCCGCCGGCGAGGTTGCGGGTGGTGATGGCGACCCGCAGCGGGCCGGGGGCGGGGCGGCAGCGGACGTGGACGGTGAGCTCCACGGTCGGCGTCCAGCCCTTCAGGCCCAGCTCGAAGGAGGTCGGCGGCAGGGCGTCGACGGCGAGCAGCAGGGAGAGCGGGTCGGGCTCGCGGCCGTCGGCGAGGCCGAACCAGGCGCGCATCTCGCCCTTGCCGGAGGGCGCGCCGAGGGCCCAGCCGACGCAGGCGGGGTCGAGGCGGAGGTCGAGCCGGTCGGTGATGGCGGAGGAGCCGGGGATCGGCGGGGCCGGGCTGTCGGCGGCGCTGAAGCACTGCTCGATCGGGGCGAAGGCGGGCGGGGTCGCGCTGGTGCGGACGTCGTCCGGGAGGGCGCCGAGGTCGCCGTAGGAGGCGAGGACGCGGATCCGCTCGACCTCGGTGCCGTCCTCGGCGTACTGGTAGAGGGAGGCGGTGCCGGTGGAGAGGGTCCGGCCGGTGCGGACGGTCCCGGTCCGGACGACCGCGGGGCCCGGCACCGACGGCGTGAGGTAGTGCGCCGTGATGGTGAACGGGTCGGGGTGCGGCAGGTGGTCGCCCAGGGCGCGGCCGAGCAGGGCGAGGAGGTAGCCGCCGTTGACGGCGTGGATGATCGTCCAGCCGGCCGAGAGCTCGGCGTCGTAGACCCCGGGCTCGCGGAGGGTGACGGCGGTGTCCCGGTCGAACTCGCTGCGCGCCTCGGTCGCCGGGGCCGGGCTCGTCTCGGTACTCGTGCTCATGGCCCGAAGGTACAGCAGGAAACTACTGAGCGGTAGCTTTTTCGGTCTCCTCGCGGGCCGAGGAGCGGTTCCAGGCCCGCGGGGCCCGCCAGTGGTACCGCATGGCGAGCAGCCGCAGCAGGAAGGCGGTGAGCACGGCGGCGCCGCTGGTGTAGGCGTTCAGCACCTCGAAGCGGATGCACAGGACGACCATGGCCGCGCCGACGATCGCGGGGACGGCGTAGAGGTCGCGGTCCCAGCGGAGCAGCGAGGGCACCTCGTTGGCGAGGACGTCGCGCAGCACGCCGCCGCCGACGGCCGTGGCGAGGCCGAGCGCCGCCGAGGAGGTGAGGCCGAGGCCGTAGTCGTACGCCTTCGTCGTCCCGGTCACGCAGAACAGGCCGAGTCCGGCCGCGTCGAAGACGTTCACGGCGGTCTGGGTGCGCTCCACCTCGGGGTGGAGGAAGAAGACGAGGCCGGTGGCGACCAGCGGCATCAGGAAGTAGCCGAGGTCGGTGAAGGCGGCCGGGGGTACGGCTCCGATGATGAGGTCGCGCAGGAGACCGCCGCCGAGCGCGGTGACCTCGGCGAGCACGGCCATGCCGAAGACGTCGAAGTTCTTCCGGACGCCGAGGAGGGCGCCGGAGATGGCGAAGACGAAGATGCCGACGAGGTCGAGCGTGTGTTGGACCGACGGGCTGAACAGATCGTGGAGCACCGGCCAATTGTGCCGTGTGCGCGGAAGGGCCCCGGTCGCCGCGCGGTGACCGGGGCCCTTCCGGATGCCCTACTTCTTCTCGGAGACCTCGTCCGGGGCCTCGCCGGACGCCGGCGCGTCGGCCTCGGAAGCCTCGCCGGACGCCGGCGCGTCCGCCTTCGGAGCCTCGTCCGCCGGGGCCTCCGCCTTCGGGGCCGCGTCCGCCTTCGGGGCCGCGTCCGTCTTCGGGGCCTCGTCCGTCTTCGGCGCGTCCGTCTTGGGGGACTCCGCCTTCGGGGACTCGTCCGTCTTCGGCGCGTCCGTCTTGGGGGACTCGTCCGCCGGGGCCTTCGCCTGGGCCGGGATCGTGGCGGCGGTCGCCCGGTCGGCGGGGCGGAGGGTGCCGTCCTGGATCTCCCGGGTGAAGTGGCAGGCCACCTTGTGGCCGCCGCCCACGTCCGTCAGCTCCGGCCGCTCGGTGCCGCACCGCTCCTGCGCCCACGGGCAGCGGGTGTGGAAGCGGCAGCCCGACGGCGGGTTCGCCGGGGAGGGCAGGTCGCCGTGGAGCAGGATCCGCTCGCGCCGGTCCTCGACCTCCGGGTCCGGCACCGGCACCGCGGACATGAGCGCCTTGGTGTACGGGTGCAGCGGCTCCTCGTACAGCGTGTCGCTCGCCGCCTCCTCCACCAGCGACCCCAGGTACATCACGCCGATGACGTCCGAGATGTGCCGGACCACGGCGAGGTCGTGGGCGATGACCAGGTAGGTCAGGCCCATCGACTCCTGGAGCTCCTCCAGCAGGTTGATGACCTGCGCCTGGATGGAGACGTCGAGCGCGGAGACCGGCTCGTCGCAGATGATGAGGTCCGGCTCCAGGACCAGCGCGCGGGCGATGCCGATGCGCTGGCGCTGGCCGCCGGAGAACTCGTGCGGGTAGCGGGAGAGGGCGTTGGCGGGCAGGCCCACCTTGGCGAGGATCTCCCGGATCTTCTCCCGGCGCTCGTCCTGGTTCGCGCCGATCCCGTGCGCGGCCATGCCCTCGCTGAGGATCGACTCGATGTTCTGGCGCGGGTTGAGGCTGCCCAGCGGGTCCTGGAAGACCATCTGGAGCCGGCGGCGGAAGGAGCGCAGCTCCTTCTCCGGCAGCTTGGCCACGTCGGTGCCGTCGAGGACGACGGAGCCGTCGGTGACGTCCACGAGGCGCAGCACGGCCCGTCCGAGCGTGGTCTTGCCGCAGCCCGACTCGCCGACCAGGCCGTACGTCTGGCCCGCCTCGACCTTGAGCGAGATGCCGTCCACGGCGTAGACGTGGCCGACCGTCCGGTTGAAGAGGACGCCCTTCCTGACGGGGAAGTGGACCTTCACGCCGTCGAGTTCGAGCAGGCTCATGCCGGGACCTCCGTCGTGGCGAGGACCGGGTTGGCGCAGCGGGCGCGGTGGCCGGCCGCGCGCGGTTCGGTCAGTTCGGGCGTGCCGGTGAGGCACTCCATCTCGTACCGGTCGCAGCGCGGGGCGAAGGCGCAGCCGTCCGCCCAGGCGATCTGGTCGTTGATGGACCCGCGGATCGGGTGGAGCGGTTCGCCGCGCGGGGCGTCGAGCCGGGGGATGGAGCCGAGCAGGCCGTGGGTGTACGGGTGCGTCGGGTGGGCGAACAGCTCGCGCCGGCCCGCCGATTCGACGACCTTGCCCGCGTAGAGGACGTTCACCTGGTCGCAGAGGCCGGCGACGACACCCAGGTCGTGGGTGATCATCAGCAGCGCGGTGCCCTCCTGGTCGACCAGTTCCTTGAGGAGTTCGAGGATCTGGGCCTGGATGGTGACGTCGAGCGCGGTGGTCGGCTCGTCGGCGATGAGCAGGCGAGGGGCGCAGGCGACCGCCATGGCGATGAGCGCGCGCTGCCGCATGCCGCCGGAGAGCTGGTGCGGGTACTCCTTGAGGCGCCGGTCCGGGTCGGGGATGCCGACCCGGTCGAGCAGGTGCGCGGCCTCCTTGCGGGCGGCCTCGCCCTTCAGGCCGCGGTGGCGCTGGAGGATCTCGGTGACCTGGACGCCGATGGGGACGACCGGGTTCAGCGAGGAGAGCGGGTCCTGGAAGATCATCGCCATGTCGCGTCCGCGCAGGTCGCGCATCTTCGACGGGGACAGCGACAGCAGGTCCGTGCCGTCGAGGTCGGCACGGCCGCCGAGGGTGACGCCCTTGGCGGGCAGCAGCCCCATGAGGGCGAGCGAGGTCACGGACTTGCCGCAGCCCGACTCGCCGACGAGGCCGACGACCTGGCCCTGGTCGACGCTGAAGGAGACGCCGTTGACCGCCCGGACGTCCTTGCGGCCGCGGCCGCCGAAGGTGACGGTGAGTTCGTCCACGGTGAGCAGTGGCATGGTCAGCCTCGCAGCTTCGGGTCGAGGGCTTCGCGCATGGCCTCGCCGAGCAGGGTGAAGCCGAGGGCGGTGATGATGATGCCGACCGCGGGGAAGACGGACATCATCGGTGCGTTGTCGAAGAAGCGCTGGGCCTGGGAGAGCATGACGCCCCACTCCGGGACCGCCGGGTCGGGGTTGCCGAGACCGAGGTAGGAGAGGGCGGCGGCCTCGATGATGGCGGTGGCGAGGCTGAGCGTCGCCTGGACGATCACCGGGCTCAGCGAGTTCGGCAGGATCTGGGTCAGCACGATCCGCCGCTTGCGGATGCCGAGCGAGCGGGCGGCGAGCACGTAGTCGGTGCCGCCCTGGGCGAGCATCGAGCCGCGCAGCAGACGGGCGAAGACCGGGATCTGCACGACGCCGACGGCGATCATCACGGTGGTGAGGGACTGGCCCAGCACGGCGGCGACGGAGACGGCGAGGAGCAGCGACGGCAGCGCCAGCAGGATGTCCGTGACGCGCATGATGACGTCGTCGATCCGCCGGCCGGCCCGGCCGCCGAGGGTGGCGCAGGCGCCGGAGAGGGCGCCGACGAGCGCGCCGAGGACCAGGCCGATCAGCATCGAGACGACGCCGACGAGCAGGGTCTGGCGGGCGCCTTCGAGGAAGCGGGAGAAGGTGTCCCGGCCGAGGTGGTCGAGGCCGAACCAGTTGTCGGCGCGCGGGCCGACGAACTTGCCCTGGTTGGGGAAGACCTCGCCGCGCCAGGTCTGGTCGGTGGGGCCGTACGGGGCCAGCCAGGGCCCGACGACCGCGACGACCACGAACACCGCGATGATCGCGGCGCCGATGAGGGCCATCTTGCTGCCGCGCAGCCGCTTCAGCGCCTCGCGCCACAGGCCGGCGCCGCTGGAGGTCTCGGTCTTCGCCGTGAGTTCGGCGAGCCGGTCGAGCTTGGCCTTGTCGGTGGATATCAGGCTCATCAGTGCACCCGCACCCTCGGATCGATGACGCTGTAGGCGAGGTCGACCAGCATGTTGATCAGCACGTACACCATCGCGATGAACATGATGAAGCCGACGAGCACCGGGTAGTCACGGGCGTCGATGGCGGTCCGGATGAAGGAGCCGATGCCGCCGAAGGAGAAGACGGACTCGGTGAGGACCGCACCGGACAGGAGGCTGCCGGTGAGCAGGCCGACGGCGGTGACGACGGGCAGCAGCGCGTTGCGCAGGATGTGCCGGCCGCGGACGACGCTGCGCTCCAGGCCCTTGGACTCGGCGGTGCGGATGTAGTCCTCGCCGAGCACCTCCAGGACGCTGGCGCGGGTCATGCGCACGATGACCGCGAGGGGGATGGAGGCGAGGGCGATCGCCGGCAGCACCAGGTGCGTCAGCGCGTCCCACGAGGCGTCGAACTCGCCGGTGAGCAGGCCGTCGAGGACGGCGAAGCCGGTGACGCTGGTGGCGTCGATGCCGGTGGACTGGCGGCCGAAGCTGGGGAAGATGCCGAGCTCGACGGCGAAGACGCCCTTGAGCAGCAGGGCCAGGAAGAAGACCGGGATGCAGATGCCGACCAGGGAGCCGGAGACGGAGGCCACGTCGATCCAGCCGCCGCGCTTGCGGGCGGCGAGGTAGCCGAGCGGGATGCCCACGACGGTGGCGATGAACATGGCCGCCAGGCTGAGTTCGACCGTGGCGGGGAAGCGCAGCACGAACTCGTCCCAGACGGGCTGGCCGGTCTGCACCGAGGTGCCCAGGTCGAGGTCGAGGAGCCGCTTGAGGAAGCGTCCGTACTGGACGTAGATCGGCTGGTCGAGTCCCAGCGCGCGGTTGATCCGCGCCACGTCGGCTTCGGTCGCCCGCTCGCCCAGGATCGCTGAGGCGGGTCCGCCGGGCAGTCGGTTCAGCCAGATGAAGAGCAGAACCGACAGGCCGAGCAGGGTGGGTATGAGCTGGAGAAGTCGTCGTACGACGAGTCGCAACACCCCGCGTGCCCCTTTCTTGCGTGTGGAGGGTGGATGCGCGGACGCCCGGCCACGGGAGGAGCGCGTGACCGGGCGGACCGCTTACGGGTGTGTTACTTGAAGGAGACCTCGGCGAAGTTCTCCTGCGTCAGCGGGGAGACCTTCGGCGGGTTGACGTTCTTGCCGAACGCGATGGCCGGCGGGGAGGAGGTCAGCGGGAGACCCGGCAGGTACTCCATGATCGCCTCGTTGGCGGCCTTGTAGAGGTCCGTGCGCTTGGTCGGGTCGCCCTGGAGCGAGCCGGCCTTCACCGCGTTGAAGACCTTGTCGTCCTTGAAGCCCCACTGCTTGTCGTACCCGGCGAACCAGGTGCCGATGAAGTTGTAGCCGTCGTTGAAGTCACCGGTCCAGCCGAGCATGTGGAGCGGGCAGGAGCCGTGCTCGACCGCGTCGACGTAGTCCGGGTTCCACTTCTTCGGCTTCGGGTTGACCTTGATGCCGGCCTTCTCCAGGTCGGCCTTGACCAGCTCGAAGATGTCCTGCGGGGCGGGCATGTACGGGCGGGTGACCTCGGTCGGGTAGCAGAAGTCGACCGACAGGTTGCTCGCGCCGGCGCCGGCGAGGAGCGACTTGGCCTTGGCGGTGTCGAACGGGTACTTCTTCACGTTCTCCGAGTAGCCGGCGACCGTGTCGGGCATGAACTGGGTCGCGACCTTGCCGCCCTCGGGCAGCTGGGTCTTGACGATGTTCTCGCGGTCGACGGCGTGCGCGATGGCCTGGCGGACCTCGGGCTTCTTCAGCGCCGGGTTGGCCTCCTGCGTCATGCCGAGGTAGAGCAGGTTGAAGACGTCGCGGGTCGGGACCTGGAAGCCCGCGCCCTCGAGGGTCTTGATGTCGGCGGGCGCGACCAGGTCGTAGCCGTCGATGTCGCCGGCCTGCAGCGCCTGGCGGCGGCCGTCCTCGGTGTCGATGGTGCGGAAGACCAGGTTCTTGATCTTGGCCTTCTCGCCCCAGTAGTCGTCGAAGCGCTCGAGGGTGACTTCCTTGTTGCCCTTGTTCCACTTCGTGATCTTGTACGGGCCGGTGCCGGCGACCGTGCCGGCCTCCTGGCTGTACTGGGGGTACGTGATGGCGTCGCCCTTGGCGGTGGCCTGCTGCTTCGCGTACTCCTGGATCGCCTTGGGCGAGTGGATCGCGAGGGCGTTCAGGGAGAAGCCGCCGGGCAGGTTGGCGGAGGGCTCGAAGACCTCGATGACGGCGGTGGAGTCGTCCTTGGCCGTGCAGGACTTGTAGTTCGCCTTGGGCGTCTCCTTGTCCTCGTTGGCCTTGAAGCCGCCCATGATGGTCTGCCAGTAGTACGAGACCGCGCTCGACTGGTAGGTGCCCTTCCAGTTGAACCAGTAGTCGTAGTTGGCGCAGACCGCCTTCGCGTCGAAGGTCTCGCCGTCGTGGAACTTCACGCCCTTGCGGAGGTTGAAGGTCCAGACGGTGCCCTCGGGGTTGCTCGACCACTTCTCGGCGAGCCCGCCGACGAGCTTGCTGCCGCCGGACTCGTGCTCCAGGAGCGCCTCGAACGCCTGACGGGTGACCCGGAAGGTCTCGCCGTCGCTCGCGAGGGCCGGGTCGAGGGAGGCCGGGTCGCCGGGGGCACCGAACACGAAGGTGTCCTTGGCCCCGGACTTGTTCTCGTCCTTGTCCCGGTCGCTCGCGCAGCCCGTGGCGATGAGGCCGACCGTGATGGCCGCCGTCAGAGCCCGGGTCGACCGGGAATTGAGTATGCGCATGGGTCCACCCCTGGGTCGCCATGTGTGGTCTTGACCGGCCGAACGCTACTGGCGAGTGACGGTCCAGAGAACAGTCCGCATAGCGGTGATACCAACCTGAGACCCGGACACTCGCCAAAACGGTCCGATGCCGGACATCGGCGGCGGGAGCGGGACCGAGCGGACGCAAAACCCCGCCCTGGCAAGGTATTTCGGCCAGGGCGGGGAAAGGGGGGCGAAGCGGACGTCAGCGGTGCCGCGCCGGCGGGTAGCCGTATCCCGGACGGTGGGATCCCGCATGCTGGGACGGGGCGCCGTGCGCCTCGCGGTCGTAGAAGGGGCGGGCGTGGGCCCGCAGCCAGAGCGCCACCGGGTCGTACGCGTCGGAGAGCGCGACCGTCGAGACGGGCAGCCCCTCGGGCACGGCGCCGATCGACTGGCGCATCATCGCCCGCACCTCGTCGACGGCGGCCGCCGAACCGTCGTACAGGTCCAGGCCGATGACCAGGTACGGGGTCCCCAGCGCGGGCTGCACCCAGCCGCGGCGCAGCGAGCGGACGGCCGGGGTCCGGTGCGCGTTCTGGGTGAGCTGGGCGTAGAACTGCGGGAGTTCCAGGGCGGGTTCGGAGACCCGGAGGGGACCGGCGGGCATCCGGTCGAGGCCGGTCGCGATCCGGCGCAGATCGGCCCAGGGGATGCCGACGCCGCCGCCGGGGGCGTGCGGGTTGAGCCAGACGCCCCAGCGCTCGGGGTAGAGGGCGCGGGCGATCTCGCGGCCGGTGACGCGCTCGTGGGCGCGGTGCCAGCCGGAGGCGGCGAGCTCGCCGGCGGAGGTGACGCAGGGGGCGTAGCCGTACCCGTCGACCTCCATGTTGCCGTACTGGGCCTCCGGCGAGCCCGGAGCGCCCTGCCAGAGCAGCATGTACAGCTCCCCGTCGGCCAGGGCGTGCAGCAGTCCCTCGTACGCGTCGTAGCGTCCGGGCGCCACCTGGCGCAGCATGTGCTCGACCTGGCCGGTCGCTGCGCTGCCTGACGCGCTCACCCTGGGTCCCGCCCCTCTGTCCTCTGTGTCGTACGGCTCGGTCGGCTCGGTTCGATGGTTCGGTCTCGGTCGGTCCAGCTTAGACAGGACCGGAGGTCATCCGGCGGCGCGCCGGTAGAAGGGGCGCACCCGCTCCAGCATCCAGTCGCCGACCGGGTCCTGGGCCATGTCGAGGAGGATCAGGTTGACCGGCCAGGCGACCTCGACGCGGCCGAGGGCGCGGCCGAGGGCGTCCAGCGGCGCGTTGCGGTCGACGCCGTCCCAGCCGGTGAGCTGGACGCCGACGAAGAGGGCCGGTTCGGTGCCCTCGACGCTGGCCAGGGCGCGGCGGGCGGTGGCGACGACGCCGGTGGCCTCGAACTCGGCGGAGGCGGCGGCGAGGAAGTCGACCGGGTCGTCCTGCCAGTCGGGCTCGAAGAGCCGGACCCGGCCGCCGCTCGCGGGCCCGTCGAGGGCGGTGCGGCCGACCCGGCAGAGCTCGGCGACGGCGGGCGGGGGCAGCGGGACGCCGACGGTGCCGCCGGGGTTCACGGCGATGCCGAGCTGCGGGGGCAGTCCGCGGGCGAAGTCACGGGCGGGGGCGACGGCGAAGGACATGTGGCTGCCGACGCAGGCGAGGAACTGCTCCTGCGAGCTGTAGACGGGGACGTAGGCGGCGCCGCCGATCTCCATGGTGGCGAGGTCCAGGTCGGGGCTGTCGGGGCCGCCGCCGTTGGGCAGCGGGACCCAGACCTGGCTGCGGCCCAGCACCTCGATCAGCCGGCCTCCGGCCGCGGGCTCCCCGAGCGCGGCGACCAGCGCCTCCTCCAGCTCGTTGCCCGGCCACGTCACGTCCACGGTGGTTCCGTCCCCTTCTCGCACGGCCCTGGTCGCGGCCGCCCCGCAGCACCCTAACGCCGGCCCGGCCCGGCCGTGACCGAAAACCCCCTCCCGGACGGGCGGCGGGACCCCGGCCGTCTCAGACGGCCTCGCGGAAGCCGATGCGGCGCAGCCCGTCCGCGGCGTCCCGGTCGAGGAGGGTGGCGGAGGCGCAGCCGCGCGGCGGGCGGCCCGCCTCGACGGCGGCGACGAGCCGGCCGACGGCCCGGCGGTGCCGGGCGAAGGCGTACGCGGACACCCCGCGGCCCCGCTCGCGCTGCCCGTCCCGGGCGGTGGCCGGGTCGACGTCGAGGAGCACCAGGTGGAGGGCGCGGCCGCGCCGGGCGGCGGAGCGGGCGAGCCAGCCGCGGACCCAGGACTGGGTGCCGCAGTCGTGGACGACGATCCCGGCGCCGGAGCGCAGGGCCCGGTACAGCCCGGCGTAGTGCGCGATCCGGACCAGCGGGCGGTAGAGCGCGTACGGCAGGCGGCGGGGCATCCGGGCCTCCCAGCGCTCGCGGGCGTCCTGGGAGTCGATCCCGCGGCCCTCGGCGGCCCGCCGCAGCAGGGTGGACTTGCCGCTGCCAGGCAGGCCGGAGACGACGACCACGTCCCCGGCGGCGAAGACGAGGGCCCGCGGGCCCCGGCCGGCGCGGTCCCGCAGGTCGCGCACGGCGCGGCCGCGCCGGCGGGTCCGGGCGCGGGCCCGCTGGGCCGGTATGGCGGCGTCGCCGGCGAAGGCGCCGGTGTGCTGGATCCTCATCGCTGCTCCCCCTGTCGGGCCCCGGGAGACGTGCCGGGAGACCTCACGGAGACCCTTGCCCACGAAGTGTAAAGAATCGGTAATCCGAGACAAGCGATTTGCGGCGCCGACACCGCGTGCGATGATGTGCGCGCCAGGCGCTCGACGCGCCGCACAACCGCATACCGGCCGCTCGAATCCGCGCGGGAGAGTTCCGGACGGCCGAGGCCGTCCGGGCGCCGAAGGAGCAAGACCCTCCCTTGAATCTCTCAGGCCCCGTACCGCGTGGATGAGGCAGATCTGAAAAGCGGGACACCCGTCGTGTCCCCACCCAAGGTGCAAGCCGGGGATGCCCCCGGTGAACCTCTCAGGTTCCATGACAGATGGGGAGGAACGTCCTTGCCTGTCATGTTTTCCGCCTTCGGGACCCGGGAGCCACGTCCATCATGAGCACCACCCCCCGCCTGACCGCCCTCGATGCCCTGCATCGTTCGCTGGGCGCGACCATGACCGACTTCGCCGGCTGGGACATGCCGCTGCGGTACGCCAGCGAGCGCGACGAGCACAACGCCGTCCGCACCAGGGCCGGTCTCTTCGACCTCTCCCACATGGGCGAGATCACCGTCACCGGCCCGCAGGCCGTCGACCTGCTCGACTACGCCCTGGTCGGCAACATCTCCACGGTGGGCAACGGCCGCGCCCGCTACACGATGATCTGCCGGGAGGACGGCGGCATCCTCGACGACCTGATCGTCTACCGTCTCGGCGAGACCGAATACATGGTCGTCGCCAACGCCTCCAACGCCCAGGTCGTCCTGGACGCGCTGACCGAGCGCGCGGCCGGCTTCGACGCCGAGGTGCGCGACGACCGCGACGCGTACGCCCTGATCGCCGTGCAGGGCCCGGAGTCCCCCGGCATCCTGAAGCAGCTCACCGACGCGGACCTGGACGGCCTGAAGTACTACGCGGGCCTCCCCGGCACCGTCGCCGGCGTCCCGGCGCTGATCGCCCGGACCGGCTACACCGGCGAGGACGGCTTCGAGCTCTTCCTGAAGCCGGAGCACGCCGAGGGCGTCTGGAAGGCCCTGACCGAGGCGGGCGCGGGCGTCGGCCTGATCCCGTGCGGCCTGTCCTGCCGCGACACGCTCCGCCTGGAGGCGGGCATGCCGCTGTACGGGCACGAGCTGACCACCTCCCTCACCCCCTTCGACGCCGGTCTCGGCCGGGTCGTGAAGTTCGAGAAGCCGGGCGACTTCGTCGGCCGCAAGGCGCTGGAGGCCGCCGCCGAGCGCGCCGAGACCGCCCCGCCGCGCAAGCTGGTCGGCCTGGTCGCCGAGGGCCGCCGCGTCCCGCGCGCCGGCATGCCGGTCGTCGCCGGCGGCGAGGTCGTCGGCGAGGTCACCTCCGGCGCCCCGTCCCCGACGCTCGGCAAGCCGATCGCGATGGCGTACGTCGACGCGGCGCACGCCGCGCCCGGCACCGAGGGCGTCGGCGTGGACATCCGCGGCACCCACGAGCCGTACGAGGTCGTCGCGCTGCCGTTCTACAAGCGCCAGAAGTGACGCGTTCGTCTCGCGACACGTCTCACCCCGCAAGACCCACGTACATCCGCACTCCCCCGATCCAGGAGAATCAGGCCATGAGCAACCCCCAGCAGCTTCGCTACAGCAAGGAGCACGAGTGGCTGTCGGCCGTCGAGGACGGCGTCGCCACGGTCGGCATCACCGAGCACGCGGCCAACGCCCTCGGCGACATCGTGTTCGTCCAGCTCCCCGCGGTCGGTGACACCGTGACCGAGGGCGAGTCCTGTGGCGAGCTGGAGTCGACCAAGTCCGTCAGCGAGCTGTACGCCCCTGTGTCCGGTGAGGTCGTCGAGGCCAACCAGGACGTCGTGGACGACCCGGCGCTGGTGAACACCGCTCCGTTCGAGGGCGGCTGGCTGTTCAAGGTGCGCCTCTCCGACGAGAGCCAGGCCGAGGCCCTGCTCTCCGCCGACGAGTACACCGCCTTCACCGCAGGCTGACCGAGACCCCCTAGGGATCGCTTCATGTCGCTTCTGAACACTCCCCTCCACGAGCTGGACCCGGACGTCGCCGCCGCCGTCGACGCCGAGCTCCGCCGCCAGCAGTCCACCCTGGAAATGATCGCCTCGGAGAACTTCGCTCCGGTCGCGGTCATGGAGGCCCAGGGCTCCGTCCTCACCAACAAGTACGCCGAGGGCTACCCGGGCCGCCGCTACTACGGCGGCTGCGAGCACGTCGACGTGGCCGAGCAGATCGCGATCGACCGGATCAAGGACCTGTTCGGCGCCGAGTACGCCAACGTGCAGCCGCACTCCGGCGCCTCCGCCAACCAGGCCGCGCTCTTCGCGATCGCCCAGCCGGGCGACACGATCCTGGGTCTCGACCTGGCGCACGGCGGCCACCTCACCCACGGCATGCGCCTGAACTTCTCGGGCAAGCAGTTCAACGTGGTCGCGTACCACGTGGACGAGGCCGGCCTGGTCGACATGGCCGAGGTCGAGCGCCTCGCCAAGGAGCACCGCCCGAAGGTGATCATCGCCGGCTGGTCGGCGTACCCGCGTCAGCTGGACTTCGCGGAGTTCCGCCGGATCGCCGACGAGGTCGAGGCGTACCTGTGGGTCGACATGGCCCACTTCGCGGGCCTGGTCGCGGCCGGTCTGCACCCGAACCCGGTCGAGTACGCCGACGTGGTGACCTCCACCACGCACAAGACGCTCGGCGGCCCGCGCGGCGGCATCATCCTGGCGAAGAAGGAGTTCGCGAAGAAGCTGAACTCCTCGGTCTTCCCCGGTTTCCAGGGCGGCCCGCTGGAGCACGTGATCGCGGCCAAGGCCGTCTCCTTCAAGGTCGCGGCCTCGGAGGAGTTCAAGGAGCGCCAGCAGCGCACCCTGGAGGGCGCCCGGATCATCGCCGAGCGCCTGGTCCAGGACGACGTCCGGGAGCACGGCGTCTCCGTGCTCTCCGGCGGCACCGACGTCCACCTGCTCCTGGTCGACCTGCGCGACAGCGAGCTGGACGGCCAGCAGGCCGAGGACCGTCTCCACGAGGTCGGCATCACGGTCAACCGGAACGCCGTCCCGAACGACCCGCGCCCGCCGATGGTCACCTCCGGCCTGCGCATCGGCACGCCGGCCCTCGCCACCCGCGGCTTCACGGCCGAGGACTTCCGCGAGGTCGCCGACGTCATCGCCGAGACGCTGAAGCCGGGCTTCGACGCCACGGCGCTGAAGGCCCGGGTCACCGCCCTGGCCGACAAGCACCCGCTGTACCCCGGCCTGAAGTAATTTCGTACGCTTTTGTTCGTACGAAGCTTCCGGGGCACCGCGCACACTGGACAGTGGGCGCGGTGCCCCGCCGCTTTGTCCCCTCCCCCCGCTCTCCCTGCTTGTTTCTGCACCACCCCGGCAGACAACGGCGTCTAGCCCCACAAGGAGTCCCCCGTGGCCATCTCGGTCTTCGACCTGTTCTCGATCGGCATCGGCCCGTCCAGCTCCCACACGGTGGGCCCGATGCGCGCGGCCCGGATGTTCGCCCGCCGGCTGCGGAACGAGGAGCTGCTCGACCGGGTCGCCTCGGTCCGGGCGGAGCTGTACGGCTCGCTGGGCGCGACCGGCCACGGCCACGGCACCCCGAAGGCGGTCCTGCTGGGCCTGGAGGGGAAGTCGCCGCGCACGGTGGACGTGGAGACGGCGGACGACGAGGTCGAGCGGATCAAGGCGAGCGGCCGGATCAGCCTGCTCGGGACGCACGAGATCCCCTTCTCCTTCGACGACGACCTGATCCTGCACCGCCGCAAGGCGCTGCCGTACCACGCCAACGGCATGACGGTCTTCGCGTACGACGCCGAGGGCGGCCTCGTCCTGGAGAAGACGTACTACTCCGTCGGCGGCGGCTTCGTCGTCGACGAGGACGCCGTGGAGGGCCAGAACCCGATCGTCCCGGACGACACCGTCCTGAAGTACCCCTTCCGCACCGGTGACGAGCTGCTCCGCCTCACCAAGGAGACCGGCCTGTCGATCTCCTCGCTGATGCTGGAGAACGAGAAGGCGTGGCGCACCGAGGAGGAGATCCGCGCCGGGCTCCTGGAGATCTGGCGGGTCATGCAGGCCTGCGTCGCGCGCGGCATGTCCCGCGAGGGCATCCTCCCCGGCGGCCTGAAGGTCCGCCGCCGTGCCGCGACCTCGGCCCGCAAGCTGCGCTCCGAGGGCGACCCGGCCGCGCACGCGATGGAGTGGATCACCCTCTACGCGATGGCCGTGAACGAGGAGAACGCGGCCGGCGGCCGGGTGGTCACCGCCCCGACGAACGGCGCCGCCGGCATCATCCCCGCGGTCCTGCACTACTACATGAACTTCGTCCCGGGGGCCGACGAGGACGGCATCGTCCGCTTCCTCCTCGCGGCGGGCGCGATCGGCATGCTCTTCAAGGAGAACGCCTCGATCTCCGGCGCCGAGGTCGGCTGCCAGGGCGAGGTCGGCTCGGCCTGCTCGATGGCGGCGGGCGCCCTCGCCGAGGTCCTGGGCGGCTCCCCCGAGCAGGTGGAGAACGCGGCCGAGATCGGCATGGAGCACAACCTGGGCCTGACCTGCGACCCGGTCGGCGGCCTGGTCCAGATCCCCTGCATCGAGCGCAACGGCATGGCGGCGGTCAAGGCCGTCACGGCGGCGAAGATGTCGATGCGCGGCGACGGCAGCCACCTGGTCTCCCTCGACAAGGTCATCAAGACCATGAAGGAGACCGGCGCGGACATGAGCGTCAAGTACAAGGAGACCGCGCGCGGCGGTCTCGCGGTGAACATCATCGAGTGCTGAGCACGCGCGCGCGTACGTGACGAACGGCCGGTCCCGCCCCCACGGGACCGGCCGTCGCGCGTTCGGGTCAGTAGCGGACCCAGAGGACGTAGACGTCCGGGCGGCTGGGGTGGAAGGGCTCGCAGAAGAAGATCTGGCCCCACATCCAGGCGCCGGCCTGCCCGGCGGCCTGGCACTCGGCGTACGAGGAGTGGTGGCTGCGCGGGTAGAAGCCGGGGCCGGCGGCCTCGGCGGTGGCGGCGGTGCCGAGGGCGAGGGCTCCGGCGGTGGCCGCGGTGGCGAGGGCGGCTGCGACGCGTCGGTACATGGCATGTCCTCCTGAAATGAACGATGCGATGCGGTGCGGGACGGTGTCGTGCGGTTCGTGCCGGCTGCGCAGCCGGGACGAAACGTATCGGCGGGGCCCCTCGCCGACAATAGGTCTAGGCCAATCCCTGTGGGGATGTCCGGATCCCCCGGACATGGCCGGTTTCGATCGGTCAGTAGCGGACCCAGTGCGGGTCCGGGACCACGGTGAGGAGGGCGGAGAGGGCGACGATCACGGCGAGGACGGCGAGTTCCACGCGGGCCGGGGGCTCGGCGTCGGCGCCGGACATCAGCCGGGAGCGGGCCGCGAGGGCCAGCAGGCTGGCCCCGCCGAAGAGGACGAGCTTCACCAGCAGGACCCTGCCGTACGCGGTGGCGAGCACGGCCTCCAGGGGGAGCCGGCGGAGCGTGGAGGCGGTCCCGGTGGCGGCGAGGGCCGCGTAGACGCAGGCGGCCATCCGGGCGTACCGGAGCAGCACCCCGCGCCCGCCGCCGCGCAGCCGCAGCACCCTGAGGACGTACAGCAGGGTGCCCGTCCACAGCGAGGCGCCGGTGAGGTGGACGACGGTGAGGCCGGTGCCGACGCCGAAGCCGGCGGTCTCGGGATGGGCCCGCAGCGCCTCGGCGACGACCGCGGCGGCGAGCGGCAGGGCCGCGAGGCCGGGGCGCCGGGAGGCGGCGCAGACGGCGGCGAGCAGGCAGGCGTTGGCGGTGACGAGCAGCAGCCGGCCCTCGCGGAGCCCGTAGACGACGGGGAGGCTCAGTCCGCTGACGGCGGCGAGGAGGAGCAGGAGGCCGGCGGAGGCGGCCGCGGCGAGCAGGGCGCCGGGGGCGGCCAGGGGACGCGGCAGGGGGCCGGGGCCGGCGAGCCGGGCGCCGGCGAGTTCGCCGACGGCGACGGCGAGGCCGGCGAGGAGGAGGATCCGGAGCAGGGTGGTGGGGCCGGCCGCCGGTATCCGGAGTTCGCCGGTGCCCGTCCGGGCGAGGCCGGCACCGAGCAGGACGACGGCGAGGACACCGAGGACGGCGGCCGCCGCGAGGGCCGCGGCGCCTCGACGGCGGGGGGTGCCGAGGGGTCCGGGAAGCGTCACCGGACGATCGTCACCGAGCCCGGGACGGGCGGCAACTCAGGGTGAGCGCCGCCCGGTCCCGGTCCCGGCTCCGGTCAGGCCCGGGTCACGCCTTGCTGAGGTGGGCCCAGAACTCGTCCCACGACAGGCGGCCGTCGCCGTTGTCGTCGCGCTGCTTGATGAGGGCCTCGGCCACCGTCTCGGTGACGTTGAAGTCGCCCAGCTGGGCCATGACGCTCTTGTACTCCGCGGCGGTGATGAAGCCGTCCCCGTCCACGTCGTACCGGTTGAATGCCGTGCGTGCCGACTCGATGTCCGCCACTGCTTCCGCCCCTTCTCGGTGCTGTTCTGACGGGGGTCAGATTAGCTTGGCCGCCCGCTGCCGGATGATGGCGGTATGAGCGGTGACGTGACACGGATCCTGGCGGCGGCGGCGCGCGGCGAGTTCCCCGCCATGGACGGCGGGACGACGGTGGTGCCGGCCCCGAACCGGCGGGACGCCGGCGTGCTGGCCTTCACGGCCCACACGGTGGTCTTCGCCGACGTCGACCCGGAGTGGGTGCGGGCCGAGCTGGCCGCGACCGGGAGCGACCCGCTCGCGGCGAGCATGCACCCGCGCTTCCTGGTGCGGCTGATGGAGCGGACCGGCCGGGCGATGAACACCGTCGACCTGCTGACCGTGGCCGACGCCCTGCCGGGCCCGCCGCCGGTGGAGCTGCGGGAGATCGAGGACCCGGGGCACCCCCGGGTGGCGCGGGCGCTGAAGTACCGCGACGAGGTGCGGGTGTGGGCGGCGGACGGCGGGGTGCTGATCCTGGGGCGCGGGGTGGCCGGGCGCTGGGAGGCGGCGATCGAGGTCGACGAGGCGGTGCGGCACCGGGGGCTGGGCCGGGCGCTGGCGACGGCGGCGCGCCATCTGACCCCGGGGCCGGTGGTGTGGGCGCAGCAGTCGCCGGGCAACGCGCGGAGCGTGCGGACCTTCCAGGCGGCGGGGTACCGGCCGGTGGCCTCGGAGGCGCTGCTCGCCGCCCTGTGAGGGTGTCCACCATGTGGACGATCGAGGGAAACAACCGATGAACCGCATAGTCATTCATGGTTTGCAAGGCAGGTGCCGCACGTCACCAACGATTCATCAGCACAATGCACCTTTTTGTCCGTATTGATGACGATGAGGGCGTTTGGCGGTGTGGCCCGCCGTCTGTCATAGTCGGTGTCACGACCCCCATCGACCCGGGCCAGGTCGCCTCTGCGGCCGTGGATACACCCCCCCGTCCACGGCGCATCACACGGAAGCCCCCAGCTCGCCCCACCACGGCGCACGGGGGCTTCCGTGCGTTCAGCGGTCGGTGACCCTCATCTCGAACCAGGTCGTCTTGCCGCGCGGACCGAGGTCCACGCCCCAGCGGTCGGAGAGCTTGTCGACGAGGTAGAGGCCCCGGCCGCTCACGTCCAGCTCGCCCACCGGCATCAGGCAGGGCAGTCCGCGCGAGGGGTCGCGCACCTCGATCCGGATCCGGCCGGGGCGCCGCTGGGCGCGCAGCGCGAAGACCCGGGCGCCGGTGTGCCGGACCGCGTTGCCGACCAGTTCGGAGACGAGCAGGACCGCGTGTTCGGCGAGGGTCGGGCCGAGCCCCCACTGGCGGAGCACCACGTACTGGGTCATCCGCCGGGCGATCCGCGCGGACTGGGGCTGCGACGGCAGGCGGACGTCGGTCTCCGCCGGGTTGCCGTACACGTCCATCGCCTTGAGGGCCTCTTCGTCCTCCGCGGTCGGTGTCCACCGTGCGGCGGGGACGACGCCCTGCCGTGGTTGTTCCCTGCTCTCCAGGCCCGCCATGCCCCCCATCATGAACGCAGGAGACGGCTCGCGGGGGCCGTTCCGGTGGAATGGCCCCCGCGGGACGGCGCGTCGCCGTGACGGTCCGTCGGATCGGCGCGGGTCAGGCGAACTTCGCCTTGCCCGGGCCCTCCTCGACGAAGCTGCGCATGCCGGTCTCGCGGTCCGCGGTGGCGAACAGCGCGGAGAACCAGGTTCGTTCGAGGGCGAGGCCGGTGTCGATGTCGGTCTCCAGGCCCTGGTCGATCGCCTCCTTGGCGGCGCGCAGCGCCACCGCCGGGCCCTGGGCGAGCTTCGCGGCCCAGGCGTGCGCCCGCTCGTACACCTCGGCGGCCGGGACGACCCGGTCGACCAGGCCGAGCGCGAGGGCCTCGTCGGCCTTCACCATCCGGCCGGTGAAGATGAGGTCCTTGGCGCGGGAGGGGCCGACCAGGCGGGAGAGCCGCTGGGTGCCGCCGGCGCCGGGGATGAGGCCGAGCAGGATCTCGGGCTGGCCCAGCTTCGCGTCCTCGGCGGCGATCCGGTAGTCGGCGCAGAGGGCGAGCTCGCAGCCGCCGCCGAGGGCGTACCCGGTGATCGCGGCGACGACCGGCTTGGGGATGCGGGCGACGGCGGTGAAGGAGTCCTGGAGCGCGCGCGACCGCTCGATCATGGCCACGTGGTCCATGACCTGCATCTCCTTGATGTCCGCGCCGGCCGCGAAGACCTTCTCGCCGCCGTAGAGGACGACGGCCCGCACGTCGTCGCGGTCGGTGGCCTCCTGGGCCAGCTCGCGCAGCCGGTCCTGGGTGGCGACGTCCAGGGCGTTCATCGGGGGGCGGTCGAGGCGGATGGTGCCGACGCCGTCGGCGACTTCGAGGTTCACAGTCATGGAGGGAAGGTTAGTGTCCGTTAACGCCGAGGGGCCCGGTGCCGTTGCTCACAGAGCGGACGGCACCGGGCCCCGGGCGGGAGCGGACCTACGCGATCCACTCCTCCCAGCTCATGTTCCAGCCGTTCAGGCCGTTCTCCGGCTTGATCTGCTTGTCCTTGGAGTTCTTCACGACGACGACGTCACCGATGATCGAGCGGTCGTAGAACCAGGCGGCCGGCGTGGAGCTGTCGCCCGCGCCCCGGGTGTCCGAGAGGCCGACGCAGCCGTGGCTGACGTTCTGGGAGCCGAAGGTGGACTTCGGGGCCCAGTAGTTGCCGTGCACGAAGGTGCCGGAGGTGGACAGGCGCATGGCGTGCGGCACGTCCTTGATGTCGTACTCGCCGCCGAAGCCGACGGTGGCCCCGTTCATGCGGGTCACCTTGTACTTCTCGCTGATGACCATCTGGCCGTTGTACGTGGTCGTGGACGGGGCGCCCGCGGTGATCGGCAGGGTCTTGATGATCTTGCCGTCGCGCTCGACCTTCATCGTCTTGGCGCTCGCGTCGACCGTGGAGACCTGACGGCGGCCGATGGTGAAGGAGTACGTCTTCTTCTGCTTGCCGTAGACGCCCGGGCGGCCCTCGACGCCGTCCAGGTTGAGCTCGACGGTGACCTTCGTCCCGGCCTTCCAGTACTCCTTCGGGCGGAAGTCGAGGCGGTCGTTGCCGAACCAGTGGCCCTTGATCTCGACGGCCGGCTCGGCCGTCACCTTGATGGCCTTCTCCACGGCCTCGGGGTCGGTGATGCCCCGGGTGAAGTTGAGGGAGACCGGCATGCCGACGCCGACGGTGGTGTCCGCCTCCGGCGTGTAGTGGCCGATGAAGGTGTTCTTCGGGACCAGCGTGGTGAAGGTGGTGTCCTTCGCCGACTCGCGGCCCTCGGCGTCCTTCGCGATCGCGTGGACCTTGTACTGGGTGCCGGCCGACAGGTGGGCCAGCGGCTCCCAGCTCGCGCCGTCCGCCGAGATCTTCCCCTCGACCGCCTCGCCCTCGGAGTCGGCGACGGTGACCGTCGTCAGCTTGCCCTGCTCGGCGGTGACCTTGAGGGCCCCGCTGGTGGCGACCGCGTCGGCGCCGTCCTTCGGCAGGATCGTCACGACCGCCCGGGAGGCGGCGTTGTCCGGTGCGGTGTTCCCCGGGAGCTCGCCCTTCCCCCCGTCGGGTGCGGTCGCGGCCGGGTCCTCGCCGCCGCAGGCGGTCAGGACCAGCAGCAGCGCCCCCGTGGCCAGCGCTCCGAGGCGGGCGCCCCGCCGCCGCGCCGGCGTCCCCGCTATCGGCTGCCCGTTCACTATGGTGTTCTCCCCTCGCACGACCCGGCGGCTGACCGGGCCCCACCCCCTGTACGCACCTCCCGTGCACACGGCGTTAGATAATCACACCGGAAGACACGAAAGTTCCACGCGCATGTCACCGTTCAGTCCCAGTTGGGGACGGGCCGGAGGCGAGCGGGGAGCGGCTCGCGTCCGGCCCCGTGCGGAGCGGCGGGTCAGCGGAGCGCGGACCCCTCCTTCCAGCTCCCCCAGTCCATGTTCCAGCCGCCGAGGCCGTTGTCCGGGGCGACCTTCCGGTCCTTGGAGTTGACCACCTCGACGACGTCGCCGATCAGGCTCCGGTCGAAGAACCAGCCCGCCGGGGTGTCGGCGCCGCCGCCCTTCACGTCCCGCAGCCCCACGCAGCCGTGGCTGACGTTGGCCGAGCCGAAGGTGGCGGGGTCGGCCCAGTAGTTGCCGTGGATGAAGGTGCCGGAGTCGGTGAGCCGCATGGCGTGCGGCACGTCCTTGATGTCGTACTCGCCGCCGAAGCCGACCGTGGCGCCGTTCATCCGGGTCACGTCGTAGACCTCGGTGACCACCATCTTCCCGTTGTACGTGGTGGTCTTCGGGGCGCCCGCGGTGATCGGCAGGGTGGCGAGCAGCCGCCCGTCCCGCCGCACCTCCATGGTGTGGGCGGCGGCGTCCACCAGGGAGACCTGGGAGCGGCCGACCGTGAAGCCGACCGTCTTGCGCTGGATGCCGTAGACGCCCGGGGCGCCCTCGACGTCCCGGAGCGCCAGCTCGACCGTCACCTTCGTGCCGGGCGCCCAGTACTCCTCGGGCCGGAAGTCGAGCCGCTCCTTGCCGAACCAGTGGCCGACGACCTCCACCGGCGGGTCGGCGGTGACCCGGATGGCCCGCTCCACCGCGGCCCGGTTCTCGACCGGCCGGTTGAAGCCGAAGGAGACGATCATCCCGGCGCCCACCGTGGAACGGTTCTCCGGCGTGAAGTAGCCGATGAACCGGCTCTCCGGCACCACCGTGGTGAAGGTGGTGTGCCGGGCCGAGCGCCGCCCGTGCGCGTCCAGCGCCACCGCGTCCACGCTGTACTTCGCGGCGAGCGCGAGCCGGGTGCCGTCGGCGGGCCGCCAGCGCAGCCCGTCGGCCCCGATCGCGCCGGGCACGGCCGAGCGCCGCCCGTCCGCCACCTGGGTCACGCTCACCCGTTCGAGCCGCCCGCTGTCCACCCGTACCTCCAGGGGGCCCTCGGCGGGCACCCCCCGGCTGCCGTCCTCCGGGCTGACCCGGATCACGTCGCCGGGGGCGCGCGCCTTGCCCGGGAGGCGCGGGTCGATGCCGCCTCCCCCGTCCGATCCGGTGCAGCCGGCGAGGCCCGCGAGGAGCCCCGCGACCGCGAGGAGGTGCCCGGCCCGTTCCCATAGACGTGTCACGCGTGGCCCAACGACGACCCCCCTCCAGGGGAAACGTGCGTGCGGGCCATGTTGGGGGGACGGCCGCGCGGGAACAACAAGGGGAGGACCGGGAGAACACGAGGGTGCGGGAGGACGCGCGGGGCCGGGGGCAGGGACGCCCGCGGCCCCGCACGCGGGCCCGCCGGAGCCGCGGGAGGCCAGGGCGGTGTCGAGCGCAGCCGAACAGCAGGCGGTACCGGAGCGCGCCCCGGGGCGGGCCGCGCCCCCCGTGTGGCCGGGGGCGCCCACCCCCCTCGGGGCCCGCTGCCGCACCGGACCGGACGGGACCCGCGGCACCAACTTCGCGCTGTGGGCGGGCGGCGCCGAGGCCGTGGAGCTCTGCCTCTTCGCGCCGGACGGCACCGAGACCCGGCTGCCGCTGACCGAGCTCACCCACGAGATCTGGCACGGCTTCGTGCCCGGCGTCGGCGCGGGGCAGCGGTACGGCTACCGGGTGCACGGCCGCTGGGACCCGTGGACCGGCGCCCGCTGGAACCCGGCGAAGCTGCTCCTCGACCCGTACGCCCGGGCCGTCGACGGCGAGTTCGCGCTGCCGCCCGAGGTCTACGGGCACGTGCGGGACTGGCCCCAGCAGCACGTCGCCGACACCGTCCGCGACGAGCGGGACTCCGCCCCGTACGTCCCCAAGGGCGTCGTCGTGCGGGACGACGACGACTGGTCCGACGACCGCAGGCCCAAGACGCCCTGGCCGGACTCGGTCATCTACGAGCTGCACGTCAAGGGCTTCACCGCCCGCCACCCCGGCGTCCCCGAGCACCTGCGGGGCACCTACGCGGGGCTCGCCCACCCGGCCGCGATCGACCACCTCGTCCGCCTCGGGGTGACGGCCGTCGAGCTGCTGCCGGTCCACCAGTTCGCCCACGAGGACCACCTGCTGCGGCGCGGCCTCACCAACTACTGGGGCTACAACTCGATCGGCTACTTCGCCCCGCACGCCGGCTACTCCTCGTCCGGCACCACCGGGCAGCAGGTCGGCGAGTTCAAGCGGATGGTGCGGGCGCTGCACGCGGCCGGCATCGAGGTGATCCTCGACGTCGTCTACAACCACACGGCGGAGGCGGGCGAGCTGGGCCCGACGCTGTCGCTGAAGGGCATCGACAACCGCGGCTACTACCGGCTCCAGTCCGACGCCCGCCGGTACGCCGACTACACCGGCTGCGGCAACACCCTGCACGTGGTGCAGCCGCAGGTGCTCCGGCTCATCACCGACTCCTTGCGCTACTGGGTCACCGAGATGGGCGTCGACGGCTTCCGCTTCGACCTGGCGGCGGCGCTCGCCCGCTCCATGCACGACGTCGACATGCTGTCGCCGTTCCTCGCCGTCATCGCCCAGGACCCGGTGCTGCGCCGGGTCAAGCTGATCGCCGAGCCGTGGGACGTCGGCAACGGCGGCTACCAGGTCGGCGCCTTCCCGCCGCTGTGGACCGAGTGGAACGACCGCTACCGGGACGCCGTCCGGGACTTCTGGCGCGGCGCCCTGCCCGACGTGCGGGACCTCGGCTACCGGCTCTCCGGCTCCAGCGACCTGTACGCCTGGGGCGGCCGGCGCCCGTACGCCTCGGTCAACTTCGTCACCGCGCACGACGGCTTCACCCTGCGGGACCTCGTCACCTACGAGCGCAAGCACAACGAGGCCAACGGGGAGGGCAACCGGGACGGCACCCACGACAACCGCTCCTGGAACTGCGGGGTGGAGGGCGAGACCGACGACCCCGAGGTGAACGCGCTGCGGCTGCGGCAGCTGCGCAACCTGCTCACCACGCTGCTGCTGTCGACGGGCGTGCCGATGCTCGTCGCCGGCGACGAGATGGGCCGCACCCAGGGCGGCAACAACAACGCGTACTGCCAGGACAACGAGATCGGCTGGCTGGACTGGTCCCTGCCGGACGACCCCGGCCGGGCCCAGCTCCTGGTCCTGACGAGGCGGCTGCTGGCCCTGCGCCACCGCCACCCGGTGCTGCGCCGCCGCGCCTTCTTCTCCGGCCGGCCGCAGGGCGCGGACGGGCTGCGGGACCTCGCCTGGTTCGGCCCGGACGGCACCGAGATGACGGAACGCGACTGGTACGCCCCCTCGGCCACGCTCGCCCTCTACCTGTCGGGCCGGGACATACCGGGCCGGGACGAGCGCGGCGAGCCGGTGCTCGACGACAGCTTCCTCGCCGTGCTGCACGCGGGCCACCGCCCGCTGGACTTCCGCCTCCCCGGCCCCCCATGGGCCCAGACGTACGAGCGCGTCCTCGACACGTCCCTCGACGACCAGACCACCCCGCCGGGCACCCTCCACCCGGGCGCCACGGTCCTGGAGGTGGGGGCGCGGTCGGTGGTGCTGCTGCGGGTGGTGGGGTGACGGGACGTCACGGCGGGCCGGGAGGTCGTCCGAAAACCGGGTGAGGCGTGTCAGTGGTGACTCGTAGGGTCGGGCCTGATGCCCGAGAAACCTGTCACCTCCGAGTCCGCCCCCGTCCGCCGTTCGGCCGTCCGGGTGCTGCTGCGGCTCTGGCCGTACGTCCGGCCGGTGCGCGCGCGGTTCTTCACCGCCGCCGCCGTCGCGATCGTCGCCTCCTGTCTGTCGCTCGTCATCCCGCTGGTCCTGAAGTGGCTGGTGGACGGGCCGGTCGCGGAGCGGGACCCGGGAGGGGTGTGGCTGGGGGCGCTGTACCTGCTGCTGCTCGGCGTCGCCGAGGCCCTGCTGTTCGGGCTGCGGCGGTGGCTGGTGGCCCGGCCGCTGTCCTCGGTGGAGGCGCGGATGCGGGAGGACCTGTACGGCAGGCTCCAGCGGCTGCCGATCGCCTTCCACGACCGGTGGGCGTCCGGGCAGCTGCTCTCGCGCGGCACCACGGACCTGATGATCCTGCGGATGTTCCTGGCCTTCCCGCTGACGTTCCTGATCGTGAACGCGGTGACGATCGTGGCGGGTTGTGTCCTGCTGCTGGCCCAGGACCGGCCGCTCGGGCTGGTGCTGCTGACGCCGGTGGTGCCGGTGGTGGTGTTCTGCTCGTACTTCGAGCGGCGGTACGGGGTGGTGGCCCGGCGCGCGCAGGACCAGGTCGGCGATCTGACCACGGTGGTGGAGGAGAGCGTCCTCGGCATCCGGATCGTCAAGGGCTTCGGCCGGCACCGCAGCCAGGCGGAGGCCTTCCGCCGGCTCGCGGAGCTGCTGCGCTCCACCGAGCTGTCCAAGGCGCGGCTGCTCGCCACGATCTGGGCGCTGATCACGGTCCTGCCGGAGCTGGCGATCGGGGCCGCGCTGGTGCTCGGCACCGTGCGGGTCGCGGACGGCGACCTGTCGGCGGGCACCCTGGTGGCGTTCCTGTCGACGGCGCTGGCGCTGCGCTGGCCGGTGGAGTCGATCGGCTTCCTGCTCGCGATGAGCCAGGAGGCGGTGACGGCGACGGAGCGGTACTTCGAGGTGATGGACGCGGAGGAGGAGCGGGACGCGGTCGCTCCGGCGGCGGTGGAGGGGGCCGCCGACGGGCTGTGCTTCGAGGGCGTGTCGTTCCGCTTCCCGGACGCGCCGGCCGGCTCCCCGCCGGTCCTGGACTCCGTCGACCTGCACGTGCGGCCGGGCGAGACGCTGGCCCTGGTCGGGGCCACCGGCTCCGGCAAGACCACGCTGACCTCGCTCGTGCCGCGGCTGCACGAGGTGACCTCCGGGCGGATCCTGCTGGACGGCGAGGACATCGCCGGGATGGAACGGGAGCGGCTGCGCACGCTGGTGTCGGTGGCCTTCGAGGAGCCCACCCTCTTCTCGGCGAGCGTCGGGGAGAACGTGCTGATGGGCGCGGGCCCGGCGGCCGGGGAGCCGGAGCTGGGGCGGGCGCTGGCCATCGCGCAGGCGGACGGCTTCGTCGGACGGCTGCCGGAGGGGGCCGGGACGCAGGTCGGCGAGCAGGGGCTGAGCCTGTCGGGCGGGCAGCGGCAGCGGCTGGCGCTGGCCCGCGCGGTGGTCGGCCGGCCGCGCTTCCTGGTGCTCGACGATCCGCTGTCGGCGCTGGACGTGCACACCGAGGCGCGGGTGGAGGCGGCCCTGCGCGAGGTGCTGAAGGAGACGACGGCGCTGGTCGTGGCGCACCGGCCGTCGACGGTGATGCTGGCCGACCGGGTGGCGCTGCTGTCCGGCGGCCGGATCGCGGCGGTCGGCACCCATCAGGAACTGCTGCGGAGCAGCGCCGAGTACGCCTGGCTGATGTCGGGCGAGGGGGGCGAGAAGCGATGACGGACACCACGCTCGTACCGCCGGAGGAGGAGCGGGAGGGACGGGAGGAGCGGGCCGCGGCCGGTGACCCGTTCGACCGGGACGACCTGCCCGCCCCGCGTGGGGCGACCGGGGCGCTGCTGCGTTCGCTGCTCGCCGCGCACCGGGCCCGGGTGGCGGTGGCGGCGCTGGCGCTGCTGCTGAAGGAGGCCGCGGTGCAGGCGGGCCCGCTGCTCGTGGCGTACGCGATCGACCGGGGGGTGCCGGCCTTCCGGGCCGGGGACCACGGGCCGCTGCTCGCGGTGGCGGTCGGCTACCTGCTGTGCGCGGTGGGCGCGGGGGCGCTCCAGTACGGCTTCGTGCGGGGCGCGGCGCGGATCAACCAGGACGTGCTGCTCGACCTGCGGGGGCGGATCTTCCGGCACGCGCAGGTGCTGAGCGTGGACTTCCACGAGCGGTACACCTCGGGGCGGCTGATCTCGCGGTCGACGACGGACGTGGAGTCGCTGCGGGAGCTGCTGTCGGAGGGGCTCCAGGAGCTGATCGGGGTGGTGCTGTCGTTCGTGTCGATCTCGCTGGTGCTGCTCTGGCTGGACCTGGGGATCGGTGCGGTGGCGGTGGCCTCGTTCGGGCCGCTGTACCTGCTGGTGCGGATGTACCGGCGGCGCGCGGGGGCGGTGTACGCGGAGCGGTCGACGGCGATCGCCGGGGTGATCGTGAAGTTCGCGGAGACGATGAACGGGATCCGGCCGGTGCGGGCCTTCCGGCGGGAGCGGGTGAACGACGCGGAGTTCGCGGGGCTGAACCACCGGCACGAGCGGAGCAACGGCGACGCGCTCCTGGAGATGGCCCGCTATGTGGTGGGGTCGCGTCTGGTGGCGAACACGGCGGTGGCCGGGATGTGCCTGTGGGGCGCCTACCGGGTGGCGGGCGGTTCGCTGGAGCTGGGCGTGCTCGCGGCGGCGGTGCTGTACGTGCGGCGGCTCTACGACCCGATCGACCGGCTCGGCATGTTCCTCAACTCGTACGAGTCGGCGGCCGCCTCGCTCACCAAGATCGCGGGCCTGCTCGCGCAGGAGCCGGGCGTGCCGGAGGCGGCGGCGCCGCGCGCGCTGCCGGAGCGGGCGGGGGCGGCGCCGGGCCGGGAGGTGGTCTTCGAGGGGGTGCGGTTCGCGTACCGGACGGGCGGCGAGGTGCTGCCCCGTCTCGACCTGCGGATCCCGGCGGGGCAGACGGTGGCGGTGGTCGGGGCGACCGGCGCGGGCAAGTCGACGCTGGCGAAGCTGCTGGCCCGCTTCTACGACCCGACGGAGGGCCGGGTGCTGCTCGACGGCGTGGACCTGCGGGAGCTGTCGGTGCCGGAGCTGCGGCGCGGGGTGGTGATGGTGACGCAGGAGGCGTTCCTGTTCTCCGGGACGGTCGCGGAGAACATCGCGATCGGCCGCCCGGACGCCGGCCGGGAGGAGATCGAGCGGGCGGCGAAGGCGATCGGCGCGCACGACTTCATCGCCGGCCTCCCGGACGGGTACGACACCGACGTGCGGAAGCGGGGTGGCCGGATCTCGGCCGGTCAGCGGCAGTTGGTGGCCTTCGCGCGGGCGCTGCTGGCGGATCCGGCGGTGCTGATCCTGGACGAGGCGACGAGCTCGCTGGACGTGCCGGGCGAGCGGGCGGTGCAGCACGCGATGGACACGGTCCTGGCGGGTCGTACGGCGGTGGTCATCGCCCACCGCCTGTCCACGGTCGAGGTCGCGGACCGGGTGCTCGTGATGGAGGCGGGCCGGGTCGTCGAGGACGGCTCCCCGGCGGAGCTGGTCGGCGGCGAGGGCCGCTACGCGGGCCTGCACCGCGCCTGGCGGGACTCCCTGGCCGGCTGACGGACCGGAAGGGACGGTTCAGGACGGGGTTTTTCGGCCAACGGGTCGAGGGAGGAGCCCGGCGTCCGAAGGGCGGGACGGCGGGCGGCCCGTCACGACGGCGCCGACCGGGCCGCGCGGCGTTCCCGCACGCCGAACGGGGTGGGGCGTCCCGCCCAAGATCGATGAAACGTCCGGTTAACGAACGTGACCGTGCGCGCAGCGGACGACTTCCGGCCAAGTTGTTGACGCGGTCCTGACAGGTACCGGCGGTAGCTGCCAGTCTCTCCCCCGGTTCCTCGCAACCGTGTTCGCCGCATCACCCGATCGTGCGCCACCGCTCTGCTTGCTCCGCCCGGCTGCCCACCCAGCGGCCCGGTACCCCCCTCGCACAAGGAGTTCGCGTGAGATCCACTCCCAGTCGCCGTGCCACCGCGACCGGCGCGCTCGTCGCCGCCGCCGCCATGCTCGCCGTCGGCGTCCAGACCGGCAGCGCCTCCGCCGACGACGAATGGCCGGTCGCTCCGCGGGCGACGGCCGCGCTCGGGAAGGTCAACCCGGGCAAGCTCCCCGCCGACCTCACCCCCGCCGAGCGCACCGCGCTGATCAAGACCGCCGACGCCGGCAAGGCCGAGACGGCGAAGGAACTGGGCCTCGGCAGCCAGGAGAAGCTCGTCGTCCGGGACGTGGTCCAGGACCGCGACGGCACCACCCACACCCGGTACGAGCGCACCTACGCGGGCCTGCCCGTCCTCGGCGGCGACCTGGTCGTCGCCGAGACGAAGGCCGGCGCCACCACCGGCGTCTCCAAGGCGTCCCGCGCGGAGCTGAAGAACGTCGACCTCACCGCCACCGTCGCCCCCGCCGTCGCGGAGAAGCAGGCCGTCGGCCTCGCCGCCGCCGAGGGCTCGAAGGCCACCAAGAGCGAGCGCGCCCCGCGCAAGGTCGTCTGGATGGCCCAGTCCGGCGCCCCCGTCCTCGCGTACGAGACCGTCGTCGGCGGCCTCCAGCACGACGGCACGCCGAACGAGCTGCACGTCGTCACCGACGCCAGGACCGGCGCCAAGCTGTACGAGTGGCAGGCCGTGCACACCGGCACCGGCAACACCCAGTACAGCGGCCAGGTCACGCTCGGCACCGCGCCCTCGTACACGCTGACCGACACCGCGCGCGGCAACCACAAGACCTACAACCTCAACCGGGGCACCTCCGGCACCGGGACGCTCTTCTCCGGCGCGGACGACATCTGGGGCGACGGCACGCCGTCCAACCTGGAGACGGCCGGCGCCGACGCCCACTACGGCGCCGCGCTCACCTGGGACTACTACAAGAACGTGCACGGCCGCTCCGGCATCCGCGGTGACGGCGTCGGCGCGTACTCGCGGGTCCACTACGGCAACGCCTACGTCAACGCCTTCTGGCAGGACTCCTGCTTCTGCATGACGTACGGCGACGGCTCCGGCAACACCAAGCCGCTGACCTCCATCGACGTGGCCGCGCACGAGATGACCCACGGTCTCACCTCGTCCACGGCCAAGCTCGTCTACAGCGGCGAGTCCGGCGGCCTCAACGAGGCCACCTCCGACATCATCGCGGCGGCCGTCGAGTTCTACGCCAACAACCCGAAGGACCCGGGCGACTACCTCGTCGGCGAGAAGATCGACATCCGCGGCAACGGCACCCCGCTGCGCTACATGGACAAGCCCAGCAAGGACGGCTCGTCCAAGGACGCGTGGTACTCGGGCATCGGCTCCATCGACGTCCACTACTCCTCGGGCCCGGCGAACCACTTCTTCTACCTGCTCTCCGAGGGCAGCGGCGTCAAGACCGTCAACGGCGTGACCTACGACTCCCCGACCTCCGACGGCCTGCCGGTCACCGGCATCGGCATCGACAAGGCCCGGATGATCTGGTTCAAGGCCCTCACCACCAAGTGGACCTCGTCCACCAACTACGCGGGCGCCCGCACCGGCACGGTCGCCGCCGCCGAGGAGCTCTACGGCGTCGGCAGCCCCGAGGCCCTCGCCGTCCAGCACGCCTGGGCCGCCGTCAACGTCGGCACCCGCCCCGGCACCACCCCGCCCACCGGCACCGTCTTCGAGAACACCGCCGACGTCTCCGTCCCGGACAACGGCGCCGCGGTGACCTCCTCGGTCACCGTCACCGGCCGCACCGGCAACGCGCCGAGCAACCTCTCCGTCGGCGTGGACATCGTCCACACCTACATCGGCGACCTGATCGTCGACCTCGTCGCCCCCGACGGCTCGGTCTACAACCTGCACAACCGCACCGGCGGCAGCGCCGACAACATCAGCCAGACCTACACCGTCAACGCCTCGTCCGAGGTGGCCAACGGCGTCTGGAAGCTCCGCGTCCAGGACCGCGCCTCCATCGACACCGGCTACATCAACAGCTTCAAGCTGACCTTCCCGTAAGCGGGCAGGCACGCGCCGGACGCACCGCACGACGGACGCCCGGAGGGACCCTTCCCTCCGGGCGTCCGCCCGTTCACCCCAGCTCGTCCTTGCGGACCAGCCGGCCCGCCGCGAAGCACAGGCGGTAGACCGGGAGTTCCGCGAAGACGGTCGCCCGGTAGTAGCGGCACTCGTCCGCGCCCCCCGGCTCCGCCGGCAGCCCCGGCGGCCGCGTCTCCAGCGCGTGGTCCGGCAGGTCGTCCGCGATCTCCCCGTACGCCTGGCCGACCAGCAGCCGCGCGTAGTTGTCGGGCTCCAGGTACGAACGGGCCTGCGACCACACCGCGACGCCCGCCGTCAGCACCGCGAGCGCGGCGAGCAGCGCCAGCGGGATCCAGATCGCCCGGACCAGGTCCTCGCGGACCCGCCGCCGGGCCCGGTCCAGCTCCCGGGCCGAGGTCGGGGCGGCGGGCGCCGGCGCCGGCGCCCGCCGCCCCGACCTCGGCCCGGGAGCTGGACCGGGCCC
>NZ_JBEZUZ010000025.1:0-77673 GCF_040636735.1 Streptomyces sp. NPDC035033
CCGGCGGGTCTCAGCGGCCGGCGGGGCGGGCGGCCCGCCGGGCGCGGCGGGCGAGCGGCAGGTAGCGGAGCCGCTCGGGGAGGACGGGGACGACGGCGCGCACGATCCGCGCGAGGCGGCGCAGCCGGCGGTCCTGCTCGGGCGTCCACTCCAGGCCGATGGCGGCGCGGGCGTCCGGCGGCATCAGGCCCACGGTGAGGAAGGCGCGCACCCGCTGGAAGGGGCGGCGGAGCAGCGGCCAGAGGGGGCGGAGGACGAGCCGGAGGAGCAGCGGGCCCCGGTCGGGCGCGGGGACGGGGGCCTCGGGGTCGAGGAGCTCGCGGACGACGGCGGTCGCCTCCAGCTCCTCGGCGAGGACCCGGCGGTAGTACGGCCAGAACTCCTCGACGGTCTGCGGCATGTCCCGGTCGTGGATGCCGAGGATCCGGCCGACCTGGAGCCATTCGGCGTACAGACGGCGGTCCTGGGCCTCGGTGAGGGGCCGGTGGAGCAGGGCGAGGCCGTGCCGGTAGACGGGGTAGCCGGTGGCGTGGACCCAGGAGTAGAGGGCCGGGGTGAGGGCGTGGTAGCGGCGTCCGTGCGCGTCGGTGCCCTGGATGTCGCGGTGGAGCGCGCGCAGCCGGCGCCCTTCGGCGGCGGCCTCCTCCCCGCCGTACACCCAGAGCTGGACGGAGCGGAGCGAGCGCTCGCCGCGGCCCCAGGGGTCGGTGCGGAAGACGGAGTGGTCGTCGACGCCGGCGCCGATGGCGGGGTGGGCGACCTGCATGGTGAGGGCCGCGGGCAGCATGAGCAGCGCGCGGACGTCTCCGGCGACGCTCCACAGGACGCCGCCGACGGGGGGCGGGACGGGCTCGGCGGCCTTCCGGACGGACCGCGCCGGCCCGGCGGGCCCGACCGGCCCGGGCGGCTCGGGCGCCGGCCCGGTCGGGCTCCCCGGGGCTTCGCTCCTGGTGCTCATACGGGGATCCCCTGCCTCTCGCCTCGGTCGTCGCCCCTCCAGGGTGCACCCCGGGGGCGGGCGGACGGCGTCGGGGCCGTCCCCGTGGGCTCTCGCCCCGGGAACGGCCCCGACGTGGTGGTGTGCGGGTCGCGCGGTCAGCCGCGGTCGGCGCCGACCGGCTCGCCGACGATGCGGTCGGCGAGGGCGCGGGCCCAGGCGTCGACGTCGGCGTTGAGCTCGCGCTCGGCGGCCTCGCGCTCGGCGGTGATCTTCGCGGTGCCGGCGGCGAGGATGGCGTCGCGCTCGGCCTGGCCCTCGGCGCGGGCGGCGGCGATGGCGGCGGAGCCCTCCTCGACGGCCTTGGAGCGGATGCGGGCGGCCTCGTGGCGGGCCTCGGCGAGCTCGGCCTCGTACTGGGCGCGGATGTCCGCGGCCTCGGCGCGCAGGTCGTCGGCGCGCTCGGTGCCGCCGTCGATGGCGTCCTCACGCTGCTCGATCGTGCGCTTGATCTTCGGCAGGATCACCTTGGCCATGAAGAAGAAGGTGACGAAGAACACGACGAAGCCGAGGATGAGCTCGGCCCAGACGGGGTTGAGCGGACCGAGGTCCATGTTGAAGATCTGCGAGTTGGAGGCGAGGGTCGTCATGGCGCGCATTCTACCTGGTCCCGGAAGCGGCGAATCGTACACCCGGTCGATCATTGGCGCGCCCGTACGACGCTGGCAAGATTCCCGGCACCCAGAGGCTACCCGAAGGTAACTACGACTGGTTGTATGGCCCGCGCCGAGTCCAACCCCCCACCCCTCGACGGGAGTTCACGTGTCCCTCAGCGCGTTCCGCCGCATCTCCGGCGCCGCCGTGTCCCTCGCGCTCGCCGCCGCCACCCTGGCCGCGACCGCGCCCGCCGCCTCCGCGGCCCCCTCGGAGGCGCCCCGCTTGAAGGTGCTCACCTACAACGCCTTCCTCTTCTCGAAGACCCTCTACCCGAACTGGGGCCAGGACCACCGGGCCCGGGCGATCCCCGCGGCCCCGTTCTTCCAGGGCCAGGACGTGGTGGTGATCCAGGAGGCGTTCGACAACTCCTCCTCGGACCTCCTCAAGGCGACCGCGGCCGGGGCCTACCCGTACCAGACGCCCGTCATGGGCCGCTCGAAGACCGGCTGGGACGCCACCGGCGGGGCGTACTCCGCGACCACCCCCGAGGACGGCGGGGTGACGATCCTCAGCAAGTGGCCGATCGTCCGCAAGGAGCAGTACGTCTACAAGGACGCCTGCGGCGCCGACTGGTACTCCAACAAGGGCTTCGTCTACACGGTCCTCGACGTGAACGGCAGCCGCGTGCACGTCGTCGGCACCCACGCCCAGTCGACCGACCCGGGCTGCTCGGCGGGCGAGGCGGCGCAGATGCGCAGCCGCCAGTTCAGGGCGATGGACGCCTTCCTCGACGCGAAGAACATCCCGGCGGGCGAGCAGGTGATCGTCGCCGGCGACATGAACGTCGACTCCCGGACCCCCGAGTACGCCACGATGCTCGCCGACGCGGGCCTGGCCGACGCCGACGCGCGCACCGGCCACCCGTACTCCTTCGACACCGAGCTGAACTCGATCGCCTCGGAGCGCTACCCGGACGACCCGCGCGAGGACCTCGATCACGTTCTGTACCGGGCGGGCAACGCGCGCCCGGCGAACTGGACGAACCACGTGGTGCTGGAGTCGAGCGCGCCGTGGACGGTCTCCAGCTGGGGCACCTCGTACACGTACACCAACCTCTCCGACCACTACCCGGTGACCGGCTTCTGATCCTCCGGGGTCAGAGGCCGGGGCCGCCGAAGAGGGTGTACGCCCAGGCGGCGACGGCCACGCCGACCAGCAGCAGCACCACCCAGGAGCCGGCACCCGTGTGCCGGCTCCCGGCCTTCTTCGCCCCCTTGGCCTTCTTCGCCTTCTTCGCCTTCTTCGCGGGGCGTCCGCCCTCCGCGGCGCGCCCGGCGCGCGAGGGCGCGGCCGGCCCGGCCGCCGCGGCGACCTCGGCGAGCATCCGCCGGCAGACGGTGGCCAGCTCGGCGACCGGCGCCGTCAGGTCCACCACCACCTCGGTGCGGGCCGGGGCAGTGGTCCCCCCGTCGAGGAGCCGCCCGGCCCGCAGCAGCGCCCGGTCCTTGCCGCCCGTCGGGGAGAGGCTGATCCAGCGGTCCACGTGCTCCCCCCGGATCACGACGCCGCCGCCCCGCTCCCGGTACACCGTGTGCTCCCGCCACAGGACTCCGGCCAATTCCGTTGCCGTCTCCCTGAGTTGCGCGTACATCCCACTCCCCTGTCCTGCCCGCCGACGCGGACCGGCCGCCGACTCTAACCCCCCGCCGCGCCCTCCCCCGGGCGCACCCCCGCTCCCCGCCCGTTACGCTCCGAAGTCGTACACGGTGACCGGTATCCCCCGCTCCGTCAGCCGCTCCCGCACCAGCGGCTCCACCCGCTCCCACCTCCCACCGGCGAGCCCGCAGCCGATCCGCGGCATGTGCACCGACGCCCTCAGTTCGACGGCCCTGTCCGCGAGTCGCCCCAGGGCCCGGTCGATCGCCTCGTACCGCACGGGGACGCCGGTGCTCCGCCCGGTGCGGATCCCCCGCTGGCCCACCAGGTTCGCCACCCACAGGTACGGCGCCACCTGGACGAACTGCGCCGCGCCGAGGCCGAAGTCGTTGGACGCCCGCTCCCGGTGCCAGCGGCGGTAGGCCGCCTCGGGCTCCGGCCAGCGGCGCGAGACGGCGGTCACGAAGCCCTTGCCCCAGCCGCCCAGGTCGTTGCAGACGTGGGCGATGATCCGGACGCCCTTGCCCCGGGGGGCGGTGGCGTCGCCCCGTACGTACTCGATCTCGGTCATGGGGGCACCGTAGGCGGCGGCACCGACACCGGCCCTTGTCAACCAGGGTTGACACCGTCCGACTGTCAACCTAGATTGACAGCATGACCGATGCGACCGATCTCGCCGCGCGGGCGGGTGACCGGGATCCCCGGGTGGGGCTGCGAGCCGTCTCCGCGCTGCGGCGGCTGTTGGAGCAGTTGGAGGCCGTCCAGGTGCGCAGTGCGCGCCACCAGGGCTGGTCGTGGCAGGAGATCGCCACCGAGCTGGGCGTCAGCCGGCAGGCCGTCCACAAGAAGTACGGGAGGCAGTGATGTTCGAGCGGTTCACGAAGGCGGCGCGGGGCGTGGTGAAGGGGGCGGCCGAGCACGCGGAGCGGTCCGGCGCCGCGAGCGTCACCCCCGAGCACCTGCTGCTGGCGCTGCTCGACCGGGAGGGCACGCGCGCGGCGGAGGCGCTCGGGCGGCTGTGCCCCGCGGAGCACCGGCCCTCGCTGCTCTCCGCGCTCTCCGACGCGCGGCGGCGGGCGGGCCTGTCCCGGGCGGACTCCGAGGCGCTGGCGGACCTGGGGATCGACGTCGGGGCGATCGTCGCCCGGGTCGAGGAGGTCCACGGGGCCGGGGCGCTCTCCGGCGACCGCAGGGACGCCGGGTGGTGGTCGGGCCGCCGCACCTTCTCCCGGGAGGCGAAGACCGTCCTGGAGAAGTCGCTCCGCGTGGCGCTGGCCCGCGAGGACCGGGAGATCGGCGACGAGCACCTGCTGCTGGCCCTCACCACGACCGGCGGCGTCGTCGCGGAGGCCCTGGCCGACCACGGCGTGACCTACGCGGCCGTCGACGCGGCCCTCTGAGCGGTCCGGGGGCTTTTACAGTCCTGGTGAGACAGCAATACTGTTGAACCATGGAGGACGCGAGCGACGAAGGACTGCCGCCCGGGTACACCGTCGACGAACTGGCCGCGCGGGCCGGGGTCACGGTGCGGACCGTGCGGTTCTACGGGACGCGGGGGCTGCTGCCGCCGCCGGTGATCGGCCCCCGGCGGGTCGGGCGGTACGGGAGCGAGCACCTGGCGCGGCTCGCGCTCATCGAGGAGCTCCAGCGGCAGGGCATGACGCTCGCCGCGATCGAACGGTACCTGGAGCAGCTGCCGCCCGACCTGAGCGCGCAGGACCTCGCCGTGCACCGGGCCCTGGTGGCCTCCTGGGCGCCGGAGTCCGCCGAGACGATCACCCGGCGGGAGCTGGAGCGGCGCGCCGGGCGGGAGCTGGCCGACCGGGACGTCGAACGGCTCGCCGCCATGGGCGTGCTGGAGGCCGGCGAGGACCCGGAGGTGTTCCGGCTCGACGGCTCGCTGCTGCGGCTCGGCGTCGAGATGCTCGACGTGCCCATCGAGCACGACACCATCCTGGCCTCGCGGACCGTGCTGCTGGACCACGCGCGGTCCGCCGCCCAGGAGTTGGCCCGCCTCTTCCAGGAGGAGGTGTGGAACCCGTACCGGGAGAGCGGGGAGGACCCGGACCACCTGACCGCCATGAAGTCGCTCTCCGCGCACATGCAGCCGATCGTGGTCCAGGCCCTCGTCACCGCGTTCCAGCGGTCGCTGAGCGAGGAGTTGCGCTCCGCGTTCAGGAGTCCGTGAACGTCTCGCCGCGCTCGGCCTTCGCCACCAGGAGGGCCGGCGGGGCGAAGCGCTCGCCGTAGGTCTCCGCCAGCTCGCGGGCGCGGGCGGTGAAGCCGGCGACGCCGCCCTCGTAGCCGTTGACGTACTGGAGGATGCCGCCGGTCCAGGCGGGGAAGCCGATGCCCATGATGGAGCCGATGTTGGCGTCGGCGACCGAGGTCAGGACGCCCTCCTCCAGGAGCCGGACGGTGTCCAGGGCCTCGGCGAAGAGCATCCGCTCCTGCATGTCGCGGAAGGGGATCTCGTACCCGGGCTTGGTGAAGTGCTCGCGCAGGCCCGGCCAGAGCTTTCCGCGCCTGCCGTCCTCGCCGTACTCGTAGAAGCCGGCGCCGCCGCTGCGGCCGGGGCGGCCGAACTCGTCGACCATGCGGTCGATGACGGCCTCGCCCGGGTGGGTGACCCAGGTGCCGCCCGCCTCCTCGATCGCCTTCTTCGTCTCGTTGCGGATCTTGCGCGGGAGGGTGAGGGTCAGCTCGTCCATCAGGGAGAGGATCTTGGCCGGGTAGCCGGCCTGGGCCGCGGCCTGCTCGATCGAGGCGGGCTCGATGCCCTCGCCGACCATCGCCACGCCCTCGTTGAGGAAGTGGCCGATGACGCGGGAGGTGAAGAAGCCGCGCGAGTCGTTGACGACGATCGGGGTCTTGTTGATCTGGCGGACCAGGTCGAAGGCGCGGGCCAGCGCCTCGTCGCCGGTGCGCTCGCCCTTGATGATCTCGACCAGCGGCATCTTGTCGACCGGCGAGAAGAAGTGCAGGCCGATGAAGTCGGACTGGCGCTCGACGCCCTCGGCGAGGACGGTGATCGGCAGGGTGGAGGTGTTGGAGCAGAGCAGCGCGTCGTCCGCGACGACGTGCTGGATCTCCTGGAAGACCTTGTGCTTGAGGGCGGTGTCCTCGAAGACGGCCTCGATGACCGCGTCGCAGCCGGCCAGCGCCTGCGGGTCGGCGGTCGGGGTGATGCGGGCGAGCAGGGCGTCGGCCTTCTCCTGGGTGGTGCGGCCCCGGGCGACGGCCTTGGCGCAGAGCTTCTCGGAGTAGCCCTTGCCCTTGGCGGCGGCCTCGTCGGTGACGTCCTTGAGGACGACCTCGATGCCGGCGCGGGCGCAGGAGTAGGCGATGCCGGCGCCCATCATGCCCGCGCCGAGCACGGCGACCTTGCGGACCTGGCGCTTCTCGACGCCCTTGGGGCGGCTGGCGCCGGAGTTGACGGCCTGGAGGTCGAAGAAGAACGCCTGGATCATGTTCTTCGCGGTCTGGCCGGTGACCAGCTCGGTGAAGTAGCGGGCCTCGATGACCTGCGCGGTCTCGAAGTCGACCTGGGAGCCCTCGACGGCGGCGGCCATGATGTTGCGCGGGGCCGGGTAGGGGGCGCCGTTCAGCTGCTTGCGCAGGTTGGCCGGGAAGGCCGGCAGGTTGGCGGCGAACTTCGGGTTCGACGGGGTGCCGCCGGGGATCCTGTACCCGGGGACGTCCCAGGGCTGGGCGGACTCCGGGTGGGCGTCGATGAAGGCGATGGCCTTGGCCATCATCTCCTCGGGCGTGGCCGCCAGTTCGTGGACCAGGCCGTTGTCGAGGGCGCGCTTCGGGTTGTACTGGGTGCCCTGGAGGAGGACCTTGAGCAGGGCGTCGGTGATGCCCATGAGCCGGACGGTGCGGGTGACGCCGCCGCCGCCGGGCAGCAGGCCGAGGGTGACCTCGGGCAGGCCGATCTTGGAGCCGGGCGCGTCGAGCGCGATCCGGTGGTGGGAGGCGAGCGCGATCTCGTAACCGCCGCCCAGGGCCGCGCCGTTGATCGCGGCGACGACGGGCTTGCCGAGGGTCTCGATGCGGCGCAGCGCGCGCTTCATGGCCATCGCGGCGTCGAAGATGTCCCGGGCGTGCTCGGGGCCCGCCTGGATCATGTCCTTGAGGTCGCCGCCGGCGAAGAAGGTCTTCTTCGCGGAGGTGTAGATGATGCCGCGGACGGAGTCCTTCTCGGCCTCCAGGCGGTCGGCGACGGCCGTGATCGACGCCCGGAACGCCTGGTTCATGGTGTTGGCCGACTGGTTCGGGTCGTCGAGGACGAGGGTGACGATCCCCGTGGCGTCCTGCTCCCAGCGGATGGTGGTGCTCTCGCTCATGCTGATGCTTCTCCGGTGGCCGGTGTGGGGGTGCGGACGGGGTCAGACGCGCTCGACGACGGTGGCGATGCCCATGCCGCCGCCGACGCAGAGGGTGGCGAGGCCGTAGCGCTTGTCCTGGCGCTCCAGCTCGTCGACGAGGGTGCCGAGGATGATCGCGCCGGTGGCGCCGAGCGGGTGGCCGAGCGCGATGGCGCCGCCGTTGACGTTGACCTTGTCCAGGGAGACGCCCATGTCCTTGACGAAGCGGAGGACGACCGCGGCGAAGGCCTCGTTGATCTCGATGAGGTCGATGTCGTCGATGGTGAGGCCGGCCTTGGCGAGCGCCTTGCGGGCGGCGGGGGCGGGGCCGGTGAGCATGATGGTGGGCTCGGAGCCGGAGACGGCGGCGGAGACGATCCGGGCGCGCGGCGTCAGCCCGTACCGCTCGCCAATCTCCCTGGAGCCGATGGCGACGAGGGAGGCGCCGTCGACGATGCCGGAGGAGTTGCCGGCGTGGTGGACGTGGTCGATCTCCTCGACCCAGTGGTACTTCTGGAGCGCGACCGCGTCGAAGCCGCCGAGCTCGCCGATGTCCTTGAAGGACGGCTTGAGCTTGGCGAGGGAGTCGGCGGTGGTGCCGGGGCGCATGAACTCGTCGTGGTCGAGGACGGTCAGCCCGGCCCGGTCGACGACGGGGACGACCGAGCGGGCGAAGCGGCCCTCCTTCCAGGCGGTCGCGGCGCGCTCCTGGGAGAGGGCGGCGTACTCGTCGACGTCGCGGCGGGAGAAGCCCTCGATGGTGGCGATGAGGTCGGCGCCGATACCCTGGGGGACGAAGTTGGTCTCCAGGTTGGTCATCGGGTCGGCGAACCAGGCGCCGCCGTCGGAGGCCATCGGCACCCGGGACATGGACTCGACGCCGCCGGCGAGGACCAGGTCCTCCCAGCCGGAGCGGATCTTCATCGCGGCCATGTTGACCGCTTCCAGGCCGGAGGCGCAGAAGCGGTTCTCCTGGACGCCGGCGACGGTCTCGGGGAGGCCGGCGGCGATGGCGGCGATGCGGGCGATGTCGGAGCCCTGATCGCCGACCGGGCCGACGACGCCGAGGACGATGTCGTCGATCGCGGCCGGGTCGAGGCCGGGGTTGCGGGTCTGGATCTCGCGGATCAGGCCGGTGACGAGGTCGATGGGCTTGGTGCCGTGCAGGGAGCCGGTGGCCTTGCCGCGTCCGCGCGGGGTGCGGATCGCGTCGTACACGTACGCTTCGGTGCTCACGGGAAGCCTTTCGCGGTGAGGGTTTTCGACAAGCCGGAGGGGTCGGGGGTCAGCCGAGGAGGGAGCGGCCGATGATCTCCTTCATGATCTCCGTCGTACCGCCGTAGATGGTCTGGATGCGGCCGTCGGTGAAGGCACGGGCGACCGGGAATTCGCTCATGTAGCCGTATCCGCCGTGCAGTTGCAGGCAGCGGTCGGCGACCCGCTTCTGGAGTTCGGTCGCCCACCACTTGGCCATGGAGGCGTTGACGGGATCGAGGCCGAGGCCGGTCGGATCGGCGTGCTCGGCGATGCACCGGTCGACGAACGTGCGGGTGACGGCGCACTCGGTGGCCATCTCGGCGATCTCGAAGCGGACGTGCTGGAGCTTGGCGAGCGGCCGGCCGAAGGCCTCGCGCTCCTTGACGTAGCGGGTGGTGAGCTCCAGGAGGTGCTCGGCGCCGGCGATGCCCGCGACGGCGATGGCCAGGCGCTCCTGGGCGAGGTTGGTCATCAGGTGGACGAAGGCGCCGTCGAGCTCGCCCAGGAGGTTCTCCTTGGGGACGCGGACGTCGGTGAAGAAGAGCTCGGCGGTGTCCTGGGCCTTCTGGCCGATCTTGTCGAGGTTCCGGCCGCGCTCGAAGCCCTCCATGCCGCGCTCCACCACGAGCAGGGAGAGGCCGTGGGCACCGCCCTCCGGGGTCGTCTTGGCGACGACGATCACCAGGTCGGCGAGGATGCCGTTGGAGATGAAGGTCTTGGAGCCGTTGAGGAGCCAGTGGTCGCCGCGGTCCTCGGCGGTGGTGCGGATGCCCTGGAGGTCGGAGCCGGCGCCGGGCTCGGTCATCGCGATGGCCGTGATGATCTCGCCCGAGCAGAAGCCGGGCAGCCAGCGGCGCTTCTGCTCGTCGGTGGCGAGCTTGGTGAGGTAGGGGCCGATGATGTCGTTGTGCAGGCCGATGGCGAGGCCGGGGGCGGCCGCCCGGGTGAACTCCTCGGCGAGGACGGAGGCGTACCGGAAGTCGGGGTTCCCGCCGCCGCCGTACTCCTCGTCGACGGCGATGCCGAGGAGGCCCTGCCGGCCGGCGGCGAGCCATGCCTCGCGGGAGACGATGCCGTCCTTCTCCCACTGCGCGTAGTGGGGCAGCACCTCCTTCTCCAGGAAGGTGCGGACGACCGTCCGGAAGGCCTCGTGGTCGTCGGTGTAGAGGGTGCGCTTCATGCGGTCTTCGACTCCTGGGTGGGCGGGACGTCCTGGGTGTGCAGGGCGGGGACGGCCCAGTCGCGGGCGACCTCGGCGGTGTCGGCGCCGGGCAGGGCGGGGCCGGTACGGAGGGTGCCGGGGGTGGCGGAGAAGCGGGGCGCGGGCGCGGGCTGGACCAGTCCGCCGTGCTCGGCGAAGGTGCCGCGGGCCGCGAGGTGCGGGTGGGCGGGGGCCTCGCGGAGCGTCAGGACGGGGGCGACGCAGGCGTCGGTGCCCTCGAAGACCTCGGTCCACTCGGCCCGGGTACGGCTCCGGAAGCGCGCGGCGACGGCCTCGCGCAGCTCGGGCCAGCGGGCGAGGTCGCGGCGGAGGGCCCGGGCCTCCGGCAGGTCGAGCAGGCGGGCGAACTCGTCGTAGAAGCGTTCCTCCAGGGCACCGACGGCCATGTGGCCGCCGTCGGAGGTCGCGTAGACGCCGTAGAAGGGGCAGCCGCCGTCCAGGAGGTTGACCCCGCGCCGGTCCTGCCAGCCGCCGGCCGTGAGCATGGCGTGGATCATGGTGGTGAGGTGGGCGGTGCCGTCGACGATGGCCGCGTCGACGACCTGGCCCTCGCCGTGGGCGCGGGCGTGCTGGAGGGCGGCGAGGACGCCGATGACGAGGTAGAGCGAGCCGCCCGCGTAGTCGCCGACCAGGTTGGCGGGGATGACCGGCGGGCCGTCCGGGTCGGGGCCGATCATGCCGAGGGCGCCGGTGACGGCGATGTAGCCGATGTCGTGGCCGGCGGTGGGGGCGAGCGGGCCGTCCTGGCCCCAGCCGGTCATCCGGCCGTAGACGAGCCGGGGGTTGCGGGCGAGGCAGGCGTCGGGGCCGACGCCGAGGCGCTCGGCGACGCCGGGGCGGTACCCCTCGATCAGGACGTCGGCGCGGGCGACCAGGTCGAGGACGGCGGCCGGGCCGTCCGGGGCCTTGAGGTCGACGAGGACCGAGCGCTTGTTGCGGTTGGTGAGGTCCCGGGCCGGGTCGACGCCGATGCCGGGGCCGCCGGGCCGGTCGACGCGGACCACGTCGGCGCCGAGGTCGGCGAGGAGCATGGCGGCGAAGGGGCCGGGGCCGATGCCGGCGAGCTCCACCACCCGGACCCCGGCGAGCGGGCCCGTCCGCTCGGTCGGTCTCGTCTCCATCGCGCCCCCAGAGTGTGTGACACCAATGATGTAACACCGAAGATGCTAGGAACGTGTTCCACTCGGCACAAGCCCCCGGGCCGAGCAAGCGCTTGGAAATTCGACGGGCCGGGCGGGTCCGCTATCCTCCGCCGACGGCGTCGAGACCTCGACGGCCTCGGCGGCTTCGGCGGCTTCGACGACGGACGGGAGCGGTGCGCGATGGAGACAGCGGCGGTCACGGGGCGGGGATCCGGCCGGGACACGGGGGCGCGGCCGTACGACGTGGTCCTCTACGGGGCGACCGGGTTCGTGGGCGGGCTCACCGCGGAATACCTGGCCGAGCACGCCCCCGCCGGGTTCCGCTGGGCCCTCGCCGGCCGCTCGCACGCGAAGCTGGAGGCGCTGCGGGACCGGCTCGCCGCGGACCGGCCGCACTGCGCCGGCGTGCCGCTGCTGCTCGCCGACTCCGGCGATCCGGCCTCGCTGCGGACGCTCGCCGAATCGGCCCGGGTGGTGGCGACCACCGTCGGCCCCTACGTCTGGTACGGCGACGGCCTGGTCGCGGCCTGCGCCGAGGCCGGCACCGACTACCTGGACCTCACCGGCGAGGCCGAGTTCGTGGACCGGACCTACGTCCGCCACGACGCCCGCGCCCGCGAGACCGGCGCCCGGATCGTCCACGCCTGCGGCTTCGACTCCGTCCCGCACGACCTCGGCGTGCTGTTCACGGTGGAGCAGCTGCCGGAGGGCGTGCCGCTGCGGATAGACGGCTTCGTGCGCGCCGGAGCCGTCTTCTCCGGCGGCACCTTCGCCTCCGCGCTGACCGCCTTCGGGCGCGGCCGGCAGATCCTGCGGGCGGCCCGCGAACGGCGCCTGCACGCGCCCCGGCTGGTCGGCCGGCGGGCCCACGCGCCGCTCGGCGCGCCCCGGTTCAGCACCGAGACGGGCACCTGGGCGCTGCCGCTGCCCACCCTGGACCCGCAGGTGGTGGCCCGGTCGGCCGCCGCCCTCGAACGGTACGGCCCCGACTTCCGCTACCGCCACTACGCCTCGGTGAAGACCCTCCCCATGGCGCTCGGCGGCACGGCGGCGCTCGGCGCGGCCGTCACCGCCGCCCAGGTCCCCGCCGTCCGGCGGTGGATGATGGACCGTTACGAGGCGGGCTCCGGCCCGTCCGCCGAGCGCCGGGCCCGCAGCTGGTTCACGGTCCGCTTCGTCGGCGAGGGCGGCGGCCGCCGGGTCCTCACCGAGGTGGCGGGCGGCGACCCCGGCTACGACGAGACGGCGAAGATGCTCGCCGAGTCGGCGCTCTGCCTCGCCCTGGACCCGCTGCCGGCGACGGCGGGCCAGGTCACGACGGCGGCGGCGATGGGCGACGCGCTCATCGCCCGGCTGCGGGCGGCGGGACTGCGCTTCCGGGTGGCCCACGCGGAATGAGGGCCGCCCGCGCCCGCCCGGGCGGGCGCGGGGGTCACCAGCCGATCATGTCGGGCGCGGTGTGGTCGGTGACGACCGCGTCGATCTCGATCTCGACCAGCCACGCGGGGTCGATGAACCGGGACACCTCGACGAAGGTGCAGGCGGGGCGGACCGCGGCGAACCGCTCGCCGTGGGCGCGGGCCGCCTCGCGCCAGGTGGTGGCGTCGGTGAGCATCACGCGGGTGCGGACGACGTCCTCCAGGCGGGCGCCCGCCTCGCGCAGGGCGGCCTCGGCGATGTCGAGGCAGCGCACGGTCTGGGCGTAGACGTTGCCGGGCGCGGTGGTGGTGCCGTCGGGCGCGATCGGGGCGGTGCCCGCGACGGAGACGTACGGGCCGTGCCGTACCGCGCGGGAGAAGCCGATCTCCGGTTCCAGCGGGGAGCCGGAGGAGACGAGCCGTCGGTGGGTCGCGTACAGGTCCATCCCCCCTTCCTTCCCGCCCCGCGGGGCGGTCGAATCCTGGGACGAGGACGAGGGCGGGGATGGGGGCGAGGACGGGAACGGGGACGGGGCAGGGGCGGGGCGGGCGTGCGGGGTGGGCTCAGGGCCCCATGAGCCGGAAGGGGTGTCCGGCCGGGTCCGCGTAGACCCGCCACAGCGGCTCCCCGTCCGCGCCGCACGGGACGGCTCCGAGGGGTACGGCTCCGAGGGCGAGCACCTCCGCGTGGGCGGCCTCCGGGTCCGGGACCCTGACGTCCAGGAGGAACTGCTGCTCCGGGGCGCCCCAGACGGGCGGCCGGTGGTCGGCGACGTCCTGGAAGGCGAGGACCGGCCCGTGCGCGTCGCGCAGCACGGCGGACCCCTCGCCGACGGCGAGCCCCGGATCGGGCGCCTCGACCTCGCCGCCCAGCAACTCCCGGTAGAACCCGGCGAGTCGGCGGGAGTCGGGGCAGTCGAGCACGACGCAGCGCAGCCGCCCGGTCATCCGGTGGTCCAGTCGGCGAGGACGTACAGGATGGCGCAGGTCCAGGCGAGCGCCGAGAGCGCGGCGACGGCGAGGACGACGGGGAGCGCGCGGTCGGCGGCGGAGCGCCGGGCGGGCGTGGTGACGGGGGTTGTCATGGAGGCCACTGTGCCGTGGGGGTCTGACAACGGGCATCCGTACGGGTACTCAGGCCCGGTACTCAGAGCCGGCGCCCGGCCCCGGTGCCCGACGGTGCTCAGGACGCCCGCCCGGAACGGGCGTTCAGCCGCCGAGCGCCTCCTTGAGCGCGCGGCGGCAGAGTCCGTCGGCGTGCCGGGTGGTCTCGGGGATCCGGTAGCGCGGGGAGAGGGCGAGGACGTGCGCGCAGGCGTTGGCGAGGGAGATCCGGTGCCCGACGGAGACGAAGACCGGCTTGACCCCGTCCTGGGTGCGCAGCGCGCGGCCGACCTCCTCGCCGTCGGCGAGCAGCGGGGCGAAGTCGCCCCGGCGCGGCCCGGGTCGCCCGTACGAGAAGGTGAACGGGTTCTTGGCGACGCCGATCGACACCCGCCCGGTGAGCACGCCGAGGTGGGCGGCGAGCCCGAAGCGGCGCGGGTGGGCGAGCCCGTACCCGTCGCAGACCAGCACCCCGGGGTCGGCGGTGAGCGCGTCCAGGGCGGCGAGCACGGTCGGGACCTCCCGGAAGGCGAGCAGCCCCGGCACGTACGGGAAGGAGACCCGGCCGACGGCCGTCGCCTCCTCCACGACCTCCAGGGTCCCGGCGTCCAGCACCACGGCCGCCGCGGCGACCAGGTCCCGGTCGTCGTCGTAGGCCACGTCGAGCCCGGTGACGTGCCCCTCCCCCGGCGGCGGCCCCTCCTCCCCGAGCACGAGCCGCCCGCGCAGCGCGCGCTGGACGTCCAGCGCCGTCTCCTCGTCGGCGGGCCACCCCGCCGGAACCCCGGTGATCCCCATGGGGCCACCCTAAGGCGGCGGCCGGTGGCCTCCCGCGGGTGACCGCGGGCGACGACCCCGTCCGCCTCTGCCCGCCGCCCGTCGAGCCGCCGCCCGCCGTGGACCGGGCGGCGGCCGAACGCGCCCTCCGCGCACCGCTTCGAGCCCGCCGGCCGGATCCCCGGGGACTGATCACCGCCCCGTCCGCCGCCGGTAGCCTTGCGCGCATGTTCGTACTGGAATTGACCTACACCGCGCCCGTCGAGCGGGCGGACGCCCTGATGGAGCCGCACCTCGCCTGGCTCGACGAGCAGTACGCCAAGGGCGTGTTCCTCGCGTCCGGGCGGAAGAACCCGCGGGACGGCGGGGTGATCCTGGCGGCCGGGGTCGACCGGGCCGAGATCGAGCGGATCGCGGCGGCCGACCCCTTCAGCGCCGAGGGCGTGTGCGCGTACCGGATCACCGAGTTCCACGCGACGAAGACCGCCGAGGGCCTGGCCGGCTACCGCGAGCAGCCGCCGGCCTGACCCGGGCGGGTCACGGACGGGCGAGCCGCGCGATCCTGCCCTTCTCGCCGGAGGCCCAGCAGCCGCCGTCCGGGGCGCAGTCCACGGAGTCGTACGAGCCGGTGTCGATGGTCCGCCAGGTGCGGCCGCCGTCCAGGGTGAGGTCGGTGCCGGTGGGGCCGACGGCCAGGGCGGCGGCCCGGGTGTGCGGGAGCCAGGCGACGCCGGAGCGGTAGGCGGGCGGGGGCGTGCCGGCCGGGGTCCAGGTGCGGCCGCCGTCGGCGGTGACGGCGGCGGCGCTCGGCGAGGGCCGGCCGGTCCGGTAGTCGCCGCCGACGGCGAGGCCGTGGTCGCGGTCGCGGAAGGCGAGGGCGAAGACGCCGCGGGCCGGGTCGCCGGCCGGCACCGGGGTGTCGGCGACGGTCCAGGTGCGGCCCCGGTCGGCGGAGCGGAACACCCGGGCGGTGGCGCCCCCGCCGGTCGCGAAGCGGACCTCCCGGGGTCCGGCGGCGACCAGGCACTGGCCGCTCGCGGCGAAGCCGGCCTCGCCGGGCAGGGCCGCGGGCATCCCGGAGTCCGGCAGGACCTCCCAGGAGCGGCCGGCGTCGCGGGTGGCGAGGATCCGGAACCTGCCGTCGACGGGATCGCTCAGGGCGAGGCCGTGGCGGTGGTCGAGGAAGGTCACGCAGTCGTAGAAGGCGCGCGGGTCGGTGTTGCGGAAGGTCTCGGTCCAGGTGGCGCCGCCGTCCTCGGTGCGCAGCAGCCGGGACGCCTCGCCCTCGCCGATGGCGAGGACCACGGCCCGGCGGGCGTCGAAGGCCTCGACGTCGCGGAGCTCCAGGTCCTCCGCGCCGGGCGGGGAGACGTCGCGCCAGGTGCGGCCCGCGTCGGTGGTGCGCAGGACGGTGCCCCGGGAGCCGGCCGCCCAGGCGGTGCGGCGGTCCACCGCGGCCAGGCCCCTGACGCGGACGTCGGTCCCGGTCGGGGTGAGCTGCCAGCCGGCGGCGGGCGCGGGGGCCGCGGGGGTCTCCCCGGCGCGCGCGGGGGCCGCGAGGGCCAGCGCCAGCGCCGCTCCCACCAGCCCCGCCGTCATCGTGCGTCGCGTCTTCCGCGTCTTTCGCACAGGTGTCATGGCGCCGGAAACTAGCGGCGGCGGCCCGACCCGTCCAGAGGGCCTCCGGGAGGCACCAGGGAGCTCCGGGGTGCGGGGCGGGCGGGCCGTTCCTGGGCTGGGCGCTTGACCGAGGGAGCGGCGGGGACGGGGGGCGGGCCCCCGGTCCCCGAGGAGCCGCGGATCAAGGAGTACGAGGGCGAGGGGATCACCGTCACCTTCGAGCCGCGCCGCTGTCTGCACGCGGCCGAGTGCGTCCACGGCCTGCCGGAGGTCTTCGACCCGTCCCGCCGTCCGTGGGTGCTGCCGGACGCCGCCCCGGTGGAGCGGGTCGCCGAGGTGATCCGGCGCTGCCCGTCGGGCGCGCTCCGGTACCACCCGTCGCGGGGCGGCGCGGAGGAGCCGCCGGACGTCCCCGCCACCGTGCGCCGCTCCCCCTCGGGACAGCTGGTGGTACGCGGGAACCTGCTGGTCACCGGCGAGCGGGGGGTCCGGCACGAGACGCGGGCGGTGCTCTGCGGCTGCGGGGCCTCGGAGAACCAGCCGTACTGCGACCGCTCGGGGCCCTGCGCGGAGCCGGACGACGGCGGGGCCGGGGAACGCTGAGGATCTCTCCGGGCGGTGACGCACCTCACGTGGGGGGCGAGTGCACGTTCCGGGGCTCCCGCTCGTCTTCCCTGGTGTCAGGTGCCCTGGTGTCGGGGAGACGCTCAGGATCCGCAACCACGCGAGAGGAGCCGCCGTGTCCGCCGTGATCGAGCACCCCGTCCAGGCCCGTCTGGTCGCTTCCGCTCCCCGGATGGAGACCGTCCCCGCCACCCTGCGCTACGACCGCGAGGATCCGTACGCCGTCTGCATGGCCTTCCCTCCGCCCGCGACCCTGGAGGGCGTCGAGGTCTCCTGGGCCTTCGCCCGCGACCTGCTCGCGCAGGGGGTGGACCGGCCCGCCGGCGACGGGGACGTGCGGCTGCGTCCGTACGGCTACGACCGGACGGTGGTCGAGTTCCACGCCCCGGAGGGGGTGGCGATGGTCCACGTGCGCACCTCCGAGCTGCGCCGGTTCCTGGAGCGGTCGCAGCACCTGGTGCCGGCCGGGCGCGAGCACCAGTACCTGGACTGGGACCGGGACCTGGCCGCGCTGCTGGGCGACCTCCCCTAGGGTTCCCGTTCCGCGGCGGCCTCCGGGCCGCCGTGAAAAACGTTTGCCTCCCCCGTCGGCGGATCGTACGGTCGTCGGGTCCAGATCGCCTCCCGATCGGAGAAGGAACGTTGTTCATCTGAGGTCCCGAGACACCGCGCCGCGCGTGCCCCCGTGCCGTGCGTGCCGTTCTCGACCTCGGTGGACGAGCCGTTTCCCACGCTGCCCGCGCCCCGGTGTCTCACGCGTCGCACCACGCCCACGCTCATGCCCGTGTTCGCGGCTCCGGGAGGCCCTCGTGTCACATCAGCCCGTCTTTCTCTCCACTTCCGCCCTCTCCTTCGCCTGGCCGGACGGCACCGGGGTCCTCGACGACCTCACGGTGTCGGTCGGCCCCGGCCGTACCGGTCTCGTCGGCCCGAACGGGTCGGGGAAGTCCACCCTGTTGAGGCTCCTCGCCGGGGAGCTCACGCCCACCGGCGGCGCCGTGCGGACGGCCGGCGAGGTCGGGTACCTCCCGCAGGACCTGGTCCTGGACACCGGCCGGCGGGTCGACGAGATCCTCGGGATCGACCGGAAGCGGGCGGCGCTGCACGCCATCGAGGCCGGCGATCCGGCCGAGGAGCACTTCGCCGCGGTCGGCGACGACTGGGACGTGGAGGAGCGGGCCCGGGCCGTCCTGGACCAGCTCGGGCTCGGCTCGATCGGCCTGGACCGCACGGTCGGCGAGGTGTCCGGCGGCGAGTCGGTGCTGCTGCGGCTCGCGGCGCTGCTGCTGGCCCGGCCCGACGTGCTGCTGCTCGACGAGCCCACCAACAACCTCGACCTGTACGCCCGTTCGCGACTGTACGAGACGGTGGAGGGCTGGCCCGGGGTGCTGGTGGTGGTCAGCCACGACCGGGAGCTCCTGGAACGGGTCGACCGGATCGCCGACCTCCACGAGGGCGGGGTGAGCTGGTACGGCGGCCCCTGGTCGGCGTACCGGGAGGCGCTGGCCGCGGAGCAGGAGGCGGCGGAGCGGACGGTGCGGGCCGCCGAGGCGGACGTCCGGCGGCAGCGGCGCGAACTGTCCGACGCGCGCGTGAGGTTGGCGCGCCGGCGGCGGTACGCGCAGAAGAGCTTCGAGAACAAGGTGGTGCCGAAGGTCGTGGCGAACACCCGGCGGAGCTCGGCGCAGGTGTCGGCGGGCAAGCACCGCGGGCTGCACGAGGAGCGGCTGGCGGAGGCCCGGGAGCGGCTGGAGGTGGCGGTGGAGGCGGTGCGGGACGAGGACGAGATCCGCGTCGAGCTGCCGTCCACCTCGGTGCCGCCGGGGCGCGGGGTGCTGCTGCTCAGGGATGTGGAGCTGCGGCACGGGGCCCGCGTCGGCGGGTTCGAGGTCCGGGGCCCGGAGCGGATCGCGCTGGTGGGCCGGAACGGGGCGGGCAAGACGACGCTGCTCAGGACGGTCGCCGGGGAGCTGGAGCCCGCGCGGGGCGAGATGGAGGCGCAGGTGCCGCTCCGCTTCCTGCCGCAGCGGCTGGACCTCCTCGACGACGCGCTGAGCGTCGTCGAGAACGTGGCCCGGTTCGCGCCCGCGGCGACGGGGAACGCGGTCAGGGCCCGGCTCGCGCGGTTCCTCTTCCGGGGCGCGCGGGCGGACCGGCCGGTGGGCGCCCTGTCGGGCGGGGAGCGGTTCCGGGCGACGCTGGCGGCGCTGCTGCTCGCGGAGCCGGCTCCGCGGCTGTTGTTGCTGGACGAGCCGACGAACAGCCTCGACATGGCGTCGGTGCGGAAGCTGACGGCCGCCCTCGACGCGTACGAGGGGGCGCTGGTGGTGGCCAGTCACGACCTGGGGTTCCTGGAGTCGCTGGGGATCACGCGGTGGCTGCTGCTCGACGACGGGCTGCGGCCGACGACGCCGGAGGAACTCCGGGAGGTGCTGTCAACGGTGGAGTAAGGCCCAGGACTTGGCCCCTCCGTTCGCCGTGAGGGCGGGGGTCAGTCCCCAGTCGCCGCCCCGCTCCTCGACCGCCGCGGCCAGCAGCCACATGCTGCGGCTGCGGCGGTCGCGGCAGGCTTCGGCGGCCTCCGGCCGGGGGTGGGCCGGATGCTGGTCGTAGAGGACGATCCGCAGGGCGTCGTACTGCCAGCGGATCCGCAGCGCCATCTCGCGGCCGGGGGTGAACCGGCAGGCGGACGCGACGAGTTCGGAGGCGGCGAGGACGGCGGTCTCGCGGAGTTCGGCGAGGCCGTGGCGGGTGAGGAGGTCGTGGACGGCCCGGCGGGCGTGGCCCGCGCAGAAGGCGCCGCCGGGCAGCAGCATCGAGTAGCTGAGGTTCTCCGCGGCGGGGGGTATGGGCCCGGCGGCCGGGACGGCGGCCGGAAGGCAACGCAGGGCGCCCTTCATCGGATTGCTCACATTTCCTGTGCAGGGGGTGCTCCGCACACGGCTGCGGTCGCGCCGTGTGAGACTTGCACTACCGACCGTAGCGCAGAAGCGGAGCACGGTGCTACTACTTGCGGGTAGTGGCGCCGTTTCCGGCCAGACCGCGACGGCCGGCGCCACGGACGGGGACGGCAGGGGGCCGCCCCGGCAGGACGAGGGAGTGCGACGTGCCACCCAGGAGCAGCCCGACCGCCCGCCAGCAACGGCTCGGCGCCGAACTGCGCAAGCTGCGCGAACAGTCGGGGATGTCGGCCCAGCAGGCCGCCGCCCTCCTGGGCGTCGACCGCACCCGCATCCCCAACGTCGAGTCAGGCCGCTTCGGCATCAGCCCCGAGCGGGTGCGCACCCTGGCCTTCAACTACGGCTGCCCCGACACGGCCCTGGTGGACCTGCTCGCCGCCATGGCCCAGGAGCGGGACCGCGGCTGGTGGGAGGAGCACCGCGGGCTCCTGCCGCCCGCCCTCCTCGACATCGCCGAACTGGAGCACCACGCCGCCGAGCTGGCGACCGCCGTCACCACCCACGTCCCCGGCCTCCTCCAGACCGAGGACCAGGCGCGGGCGGTCTTCGACACCGCCGTGCCGCCGCTGCCCGGCCCCGACCTGGAGGCCCGGCTCGCCCTGCGGCTGCGCCGCCAGGAGACCCTGGACCGGCCGGTGCCGTACGAGGCGGTGATCCACGAGGCGGCGCTGCGGATGCAGTTCGGCGGCCCGAAGGTGGCCCGCGCCCAGCTGGAGCACATCCTGGAGCAGTCCGAGCGGGCGACCGTCACCGTACGGGTCATCCCGTTCGCCGCCGGGGGTTTCCCCGGGGCCGGACAGTCGTTCACCTATGTGTCCGCGCCCGTGCCGCAGCTCGACACCGTGCAGCTCGACTCCTCGCACGGCTCGATCCTCCTCGACGCCGACATGACGCTGCGCCGGTACCGGGGCCTGCTGGAGCGGCTGCGCGGGCTCGCCCTGTCCACCGCCGACTCCCGCGCGTTCATCCGCTCGATAGCCCAGGACCTGTGAAGGACCCCCACACCATGGACACCACGACCCCCGCCCCCTCCCCCGCCGCCGCGCCCGCCGTCGACATCGCCTGGGGCGAGGCGTTCTGCAGCGAGGGGGCCAACTGCTTCCGCTTCGGCCTCGACGACGCCGGCCGCGCCTACATCGGCTCCACCCTCGCCCCGGGCGAGTACGTCACCGACTCGGTGGAGGCGCTGCGCGCGCTGATCTCCGCGGTGAAGTCCGGAGCGGCGGATCATCTGCTCTGAGTAACCGCTCAGTTGTTCCTGGGTGACGGCGCCCGAGGTGACCTGCGTCTCTTTTGCCGGATCCGAGCTGCGCACATAACGGAACGTAACCGGACATCGTTCAAGAGGGGCTTGGTCGCTCTCTTACGGGGGCTTAACCTACGGTCTCGTAACCTACGAGTCCGTAGGTAGTTCCGTTTTCCCTCTCTCCGTCCCCAGGAGTCCCCGTGACGCTCACCTCTCCCCCCCTCGGCAGCTCGGCAGGGTGGACCGACGCGCGCTTGCTGTACGCGTTGGAAGAGGTGGTGGAGAAGGAGCTCAACCGGCACCTCAAGGTCGTCAAGGACTGGATGCCGCACGAGTACGTGCCGTGGTCGGACGCCCGGAACTTCCCCGGCTTCTTCGAGGACGGCGAGGCCTGGGACCCGGCCCAGTCCCCGGTCACGGACATAGGGAAGACCGCGCTCGTGGTCAACCTCCTGACCGAGGACAACCTGCCGAGCTACCACCACGAGATCGCCACCCTCTTCGGCCGCGACGGCGCCTGGGGCACCTGGGTGCACCGCTGGACCGCCGAGGAGGGCCGGCACGGCATCGTCATGCGCGACTACCTGCTCGCCTCCCGCGCCGTCGACCCGGACAAGCTGGAGCAGTTCCGGATGGCGCACATGAGCGAGGGCTTCGAGTCGGACAACCGCCACTCGATGCTGCACTCCGTCGCGTACGTGGCCTTCCAGGAGCTCGCCACCCGCATCTCGCACCGCAACACCGGCCACCAGTCCGGCGACCCCGTCTGCGACCGGATGCTCGCCCGCATCGCGCTGGACGAGAACCTCCACATGATCTTCTACCGCAACCTCCTGAAGGCCGCGCTGGAGATCGCCCCCGACCTCGCCATGCAGGCCGTGCGGGACGTGGTGGTCGACTTCCGGATGCCCGGACACGGCATCCCCGGCTTCGAGCGGGCCGCCGCGCAGATGGCGATCGGCGAGATCTACAACATGCGCATCCACCACGACGACGTCCTGGAGCCGGTGCTCCGCCACCTGAAGGTGCTGGACATCGACGGCCTCGGCCCCAACGGGCTGCGCGCCCAGGAGGAGCTGGGCCTCTACATGAACGGGCTCGACGCGGAGGCCGCGAAGTTCGACGAGAAGCTCGCCGCCCGCAAGGCCCGGATGGCCGCGCGCGCCGCCGGCTGAGCCGTACGGCCGCGGCCGGCCGGGAGCCTCAGCCCCGGCCGCCGCTCCGCCGCAGCCGCAGCCGCTCCTTCTCCGAGAGCCCGCCCCACACGCCGAACCGCTCGTCGTGCGTGAGCGCGTACTCCAGGCACGCGAGGCGGCCCTCGCAGGCGCCGCAGAGCTGCTTGGCCTCGCGGGTCGAGGAGCCCGGGGCGGGGAAGAAGAACTCCGGTCCGGCCTGGGCGCACAGCGCGTCCTCGCGCCAGGCGAGGTCGGCGGCGGGTCGGGGGGCCGGGAAGGTCAGGACGTCGGTCTCGGTCTGCATGGCTCCACCCTGACGCGGAGCGCTAAACACACCGTCAACGTCCGATCAATGCGGCGCGTCGGACGCCCCGGATCCGCCGCCGGGAACCCCCTCGCCCGGCCCGGCCGCACCCGCTCCGGCCCGCCGGGCGTCCGGGGACGGTCCGGCGGGCCGGTCAGGTCCCGGGGCCGCGACCCGAGCGGGGCCGCGAGGCGGGCCCCGGCCCCGTGGAGGCGACCGCTTCCGGCAGGCCGGACGGTGCGAGCGCCGGTGCCCGGACCGCGCCCCCGCGTCCCGCGGACGCGCGCGGTTCGACGCGCTCGCCCCGTACGACCCGCCGGACGTGATGAGCCGACGATCCTCCCGGTCCCGGCGTCTTCACGCCACGTGATTTCCTTCACACCGGAAGCGCCGTCCCGGGGCTTGCGCACCCGCCGGGCGGATCCGCCGCCGGCCGTCCGCGCCGCCGGCCCGCGGGGGCCCCGCGGGCCTTCCCCTTTTGTGGGGCCGGGCGCCGCCCCCCGCCCCCCCCCCACGGCCTTCAGGCCGTCCGCCTTCCAGTCGGGGACGGTGGCCAGCTCGGCACGGGCGTCGGCCAGGATGTCGCCTGCCCCGGCCTTCATCGCCCTGTCCCACGACGCCTCGTCCTCGACCGGCTCGTCGAGGAAGAGGAAGTCCACGTAGCTGGTGATCTCCGACAGCAGCGCCAGTCGCGTCCGGGCCAGCGGGGCCGCCGCCTCGAAGAGGTCCTTGTCGAACGCCTCCGGGGCCCACGGCGCGTACGGGGCGACGAGCCACGGAGCGCAGGCGTTGGCGAACTGCTCCGGCGAGAGCGCGCGGATGTAGTCGCCGTTGAACGCCGTCAGCTTCTTCACGTCGAAGAAGGCCGGCGCGGTGTTGACGTCCTCGATCCGGAAGAGCCGCTCCAGCTCCTCGTACGGCATGATCTCCCGGTCCTCGCCGGGTCCCCAGCCCAGGAGCATGAGGTAGTTCACCATCGCCTCGGGCAGGAAGCCCTCGGCGAGGTAGTCCTCAAGCGCGACCTTGTCGCGGCGCTTGGACAGCTTCTGCCGCTTCTCGTTCACGATCACCGGAAGGTGCGCCCACACCGGCGGCTTCGCGCCGAGCGCCTCCCACAGCAGCTGCTGCTTCGGCGTGTCCGACAGGTGCTCCTCGCCACGGATGACCTGCGTGATCCCCTCGTCCAGGTCGTCGACGACGTTGGCGAGCAGGAAGACCGGGGACCCGTCGCCCCGGGCGATCACGAAGTCCTCGATCGCGCTGTTCGGGAACGCCGGCGCCCCGCGGACCAGGTCGACCACGACGGTCTCCCCCTCGTCCGGCGTCCGGAACCGCAGCGCCCGCCCCTCCGCGGGGCCCAGCCCCCGCTCCCGGCAGAACCCGTCGTACCCGAGGTGGTCCGACCCGGTGCGCTCCTTCAGCTGCTCCCGGGTGCAGTCGCAGTAGTACGCCCGCCCGGCCGCGAACAGCTGCCGGGCCGCGTCCTGGTGCCGGCCGGCGTTGTGCGACTGGAAGTACGGCCCCTCGAAGGCCGGGTCCGCGTCGTGGATGCCGATCGCCGCGAGCGCGTTGACGATCCCGTCGATCCACTCCGGCTTGTTCCGCGCCGCGTCGGTGTCCTCGATCCGCAGGACGAACGTGCCCCCGGACTGCCGCGCCACCGCCCAGTTGTAGAGGGCGGACCGCGCACCGCCGACATGGAACATGCCGGTCGGGGACGGGGCGAAACGCACACGGACCGGAGCAGCGGACATGCCCTCCAGCCTACCGACGCCACCGCCCCGGCGCTCGGACCCCGCTTCCGGACCGGCGAGGACGGCCCGCGCGCCGGCGCGGCCCCCGGCGCACCCGCGCGGCGGCACCTGCCCGGGACCGGCCGTCCGGACGTCCGGCCGGCCGGACGCTCGGGCCCGGTCGAGCCGCACGATCCGGACGGAACGGCCGCGAGCGGCCCGGGTGTTAGGTTCCTCCCCGTGCTGAAACACCAGGAGCGGACCAGGGCGGCCTACGACGGGGTCGTCGAGCTGTACGCGTCGATGTTCGCCGACCGGCTGGAGACGCGGCCGCTCACGCGGAACATGATCGCCACCTTCGCCGAGCTGGTACGCGACACGGGCAACCCCCGGACGGCCGACGTCGGCTGCGGCCCCGGGCACCTGACGGCCCTGCTGCGCGACCTGGGCCTGGACGCCTTCGGCCTCGACCTCTCCCCCGCCATGGTCGCCCACGCCCGGCGGGCCCACCCGGAACTGCGGTTCGACGAAGCGCGCATGGAGGCCCTGCCGGTCGGGGACGGCGCCCTCGGCGGAGTACTGGCCCACTACTCGACGATCCACACCCCGCCGGCGGAACTGCCCGCCCTCCTCGCCGAACAGGCACGCGTCCTGGCCCCGGGCGGCCTGCTCCTGGTCTCGTTCTTCGGCACCGAGGACCCGGAACCGATCCGCTTCGACCACAAGGTGACACCCGCCTACAGCTGGCCGGTGACCCGGTTCACCGACCTGCTGGCCGAAGCCGGCCTCACCACGACCGCCCGCCTCCTCCACGACCCGGCCTCCCCCCGGGGCTTCCTCGACGCCCACGTCCTGGCCCGCCGCCCCCCGGTGACCTGAGCCGGAGATCCTCGGGCGGTTCGCTCGTCGCGCTTGGCGTACCCGTCGGCCCACTCGAAGTTGTCGAGCAGGGGCCAGAGGAAACAGCCGCGGACGTCCGCCCCCTTGGACCGGAGCAGCCGCTCCACCCGCCCGCGCCCCCGGTCGGAGGCTGCCGGACACAGCATCAGGTGCAGGTCGGCGTCCTCCAGGGCCGCCGAGGCCCCCACGATCACCTGGGCGAAGAACGGATCCGCGAAGATCGACGGGTCCTCCCCCGGGACGACCAGGGCGGCCGCGCCGGTCTGCCGGGTCGCCGGCGCCCGGGCGGTCGGGTTCGGTACGTATCCGAGCCGGTGGACGGCCCGTTCGACCGCCTCGCTTTCGGCGGGGCTGACGTGCGGGGCGTCGTTGAGCACGCGCGAGGCCACCGGCCGCGAGACGCCGGCCGGTTCGGCCACCTCGTCGGGGGTCGGCTGCCGGCGCGGCACGTCCGCGGCCATGATCCGCCTTCCTGTCGCGGCCTGAACGCCTGGAGGGCTGGAAGCGCTTCCCGTGCCAGGACCGTAAAGGGGGATCGCCGTCATGTGAAGTGCCGGTGACACACGGCCACTTGACAGTGACGATCAGCGGAACACACGATACGGCCACGCCCCGGACCCACCGACCGCGGACCGGAACCGCTTCCGATGGGAGCGCTCCCAGGATTCTCGTACGTCCGGGGCGTGCCGGTGTCCCCGAGAGCGGAGCCACGGCCTCACACCGGGGACCTCGTACCACCGCACTTCCTCAGTGCGCCGCACCCGCTCGGGACGAGAGCGGTGCGGCGCGTCCGCCGCCAGGAAACCGAGGTACAGCCATGCGCCGCCGAATCCGCGCCCTCGTCGCAGCCCTCTCCGCGCTGCCGTTGGCGCTCGCCACCGCCCCGTCCGCCCACGCGGCGGACCCCACCACCATGACCAGCGGGTTCTACGTGGACCCGGACTCCAGCGCGAAGAAGTGGGCCGCCGCCAACCCCGGCGACGGCCGGGCCCCCGCGATCAGCGCCTCCCTCGCCGGCACGCCGACGGCCCGCTGGTTCGGCTCCTGGAGCGGCACCATCGGCACCGCGACCGGCGCGTACGTCGGCGCGGCGGACCAGCAGGACAAGCTGCCCGTCCTGGTCGCGTACAACATCCACCTCCGCGACTCGTGCGGCGGGCACTCCGGCGGCGGAGCCTCGTCGCCCTCCGCCTACGCGACCTGGATCGCCCAGTTCGCGGGCGGGGTCGCCGACCGGCCGGCCGTCGTCCTGCTCGAACCCGACTCCCTCGCGGACTACGGCTGCCTGAACCCGACCCAGATCCGCGAACGCCAGGGCATGATCAGCGGCGCCGTCGCCGAGTTCAACCGCCAGGCCCCCCACACCTGGGTCTACCTCGACGCCGGCAACCCCGGCTGGATCGGCGCGGCGGCGATGGCCCAGCGCCTCCACGACGCCGGGCTCCGGCAGGCGCACGGCTTCTCCCTCAACATCTCGAACCACTACACCACCGCCCAGAACACCGCCTACGGCAACGCCGTCAACGGCGAACTGGCCGCCCGCTACGGCTACACCAAGCCGTTCGTCGTCGACACCAGCCGCAACGGCAACGGCTCCAACGGCGAGTGGTGCAACGCGGCCGGCCGCCGCATCGGCACGCCCACCCGGCTGGGCGGCGGCGCCGAGATGCTGCTGTGGATCAAGGCCCCCGGCGAGTCCGACGGCAACTGCGGCATCGGGACCGGCTCCACGGCCGGACAGTTCCTCCCCGAGGTCGCCTACAAGATGATCTACGGCTACTGAGATCCGCCCCCTGTGGCCCGGACCCCGCCGCCGAGCAGGCGCTCACCGACCTCACGAACGGCGACCTCACGAACGCCGTGAACACGGCCCGCCCCGCGAGCCGGCCGCGGGCCGAGTGGTTCACCGAGGGCACGCCCGACGAGGCCCGGGCCAAGGCGAGGGGCCTCGTCCGCGAGGCCCGCACGGCGAACCGCACCCCCGTCCCGGTCGCGTACGACGTCCCGGGCCGCGACCGCTCCCGGTACTCCAGCACCGCCGCCGTCACGACCGTTGACGCTGGACGGCGGGCGTCACTAATCTCCGCTCCAGATCCCCGACCTCACGGCCGCGGTGGCGCACGGCACTCCTTGGGAGCGCTCCCACCACGCCGTCGGGGAGCTCGGTCCCCACCGGCTCGCGCGCCACCCGCTCGGTCCCGCTGACGCCCCACGACACCCCGCAGGAGCCGCACATGCCCCCCACCACGTCCTCGTTATCCGCCGCGCTGCTCACGGGCGCGCTCCTCCTCGGCGGCCTCGCGACCGCACCGGCGGCGGCGGACTCCCCCGCCGTGACGGCGGCGGCGACCACGGCCGTACGCGTCAACCAGGTCGGCTACCTGCCCGACGGACCGAAGCGCGCCACCGTCGTCACCACGGCGACGCAGGCGCTCGGCTGGCAGCTGCGGAACGCGTCCGGGACGGTGGTCGCCTCCGGCTCGACGGTCCCGCGCGGCGCGGACGCCCCCTCCGGGCAGTCCGTCCAGGTGGCCGACTTCTCCGCGCACCGGGCGACGGGCACCGGATACGTCCTGACCGTGGACGGCAGCGGCAGCGCGCCCTTCGACATCCGCGCGGACCTCTACGACGCCCTGCGCTCCGACGCGATGGCCTTCTTCCACCACCAGCGCAGCGGCATCGCGATCGACGCCGCCCTGGTGGGCTCCGCCTACGCGCGCCCGGCCGGGCACCTGGGCGTCGCGCCCAACAAGGGCGACGTCTCCGTCCCCTGCCAGGCCGGCGTGTGCGACTACACGCAGGACGTCAGGGGCGGCTGGTACGACGCCGGCGACCACGGCAAGTACGTCGTGAACGGCGGCCTCTCGACCTGGCTGGTGGTCAACTCCTTCGAACGGGCCGAGCGGGCCGGGAAGGGCGCGGCGCTCGGCGACTCCACGCTGCGGGTCCCCGAGCGCGGCAACGGCGTGCCGGACGTCCTCGACGAGGCCCGCTGGGAGCTGGACTTCCTCATGCGGATGCAGGTGCCCGAGGGCAGGCCGTACGCCGGCATGGCGTTCCACAAGGTCCACGACGCGGCCTGGACCGGCATGCCGCTGCGCCCCGACCAGGACGCCCAGCCGCGCGAGCTCCACCGCCCGTCGACGGCCGCGACCCTCAACCTCGCGGCCGCCGCCGCGCAGTGCGCCCGGGTCTACCGGCCGTACGACGCGGCCTACGCCGACCGCTGTCTGTCGGCCGCCCGCCGGGCCTGGACCGCCGCCCGGGCCAACCCCGCGATGTACGCGCCGGGTTCGGACAGCACGGGAGGCGGGGCCTACGAGGACGCGCGGGTCACCGACGAGTTCTACTGGGCCGCCGCCGAACTGTACGCGGCGACCGGCGAGAGCGCCTACCGGGACGCGGTCACCTCCTCGTCCTGGCACACCTCCGCCGACGCCTTCAGCCCGTACGGCTTCGGCTGGGCGGACACCGCCGCGCTCGGCCGGCTCGTCCTGGCCACCGTCCCCACCGGGCTGCCCGCCTCCGACGTGGCCCGCGTCCGCGCCTCGGTGACCGCCGCCGCCGACGGCTACCTGAACCGGATGGCCGCCCAGGGCTACGCCGTACCCGTCCCCGCGGACGGCTACTTCTGGGGCTCGAACGGCGAGGTCGCCAACGACGCCGTCGTCATGGCCGTCGCCGGGGAGCTGACGGGCGACGCGCGCTACCGCGCCGGCGCGCTGGAGACCATGGACTACCTGCTGGGCCGCAACGCCCTCGGCGTCTCGTACGTGACGGGCCACGGCGAGACGACCGCGCAGAACCAGCACCACCGCTTCTGGGCCCACCAGCTGGACGCCTCCCTGCCGCACCCGCCCGCGGGATCCCTGGCGGGCGGGCCGAACAGCGGGCTCCAGGACCCGGTGGCCCAGGAACGACTGCGCGGCTGCGCCCCGGCCGCCTGCTACATCGACCACATCGACTCGTACTCGACCAACGAAGTCGCCGTGAACTGGAACGCCCCGCTGGCCTGGCTCGCCGCCTACGCCGCCGAGCGGACCTCCGACGGCGGCGGCGGCGAACCGCCCGCCGCCACCTGCGCGGTGACGTACACCGTGACCAACTCCTGGAACACCGGCTTCACCGCGAACGTCACCGTCAGGAACACCGGCACGGCGGCCGTGGACGGATGGCAGCTGGCCTGGGCCTACGCGGCCGGCCAGACCGTCACGAGCGCGTGGAACGCCACCGTCACCCAGAGCGGCCCGTCCGTCAGCGCCCGCGGCACGGACTGGAACCGGACGATCGCCCCCGGCGCGAGCGTGAGCTTCGGAGTCCAGGGGACCCACACCGGATCGACCCCCTCCCCCACGGCCTTCACCCTCAACGCGAGCGCCTGCGCCTGACCCCGAACGACCCGGCCGGGCCGGAGACCCGTCTCCGGCCCGGCCGTTCACACAAGGGTCTGACCACCACGCTGCACGTGGCCGTCGAACAGGACCGGAAGAGCCCATGCCCATCATGATCACGGCCGGACGGCGGGGCGATCCTCCGCGGTCCGAGCTTGTCCTGAACAAGGTCCGTGTTCCGCGTCCTGGGCCGGGCAGACCGCGCACCGGACCAGACCGGACGCGGGCCGACAAGGCGTACGCCCCCCGTCACAACCGCGCCCACCTGCGGCGTCGTGGCAGTGGGAGGGGGCGGTGAGGCGAAATCGGCTCGCCGCGCCGGCGGACCGGATGGCAGGGTCGACGCATGACGCCCCAGTATCAGATTCGTGCCGACTACGACGCTCGCACGATCGTGGTCTATCAGGCGTATGCACCTGCCATCGCCGACGCGGCACTGCGGGCGGGCCGCTTCGTCGCGCCGTTCTCGTTCCACCGAATGACGTGGATCAAGCCGTCGTTCATGTGGTTGATGCACCGCAGCAACTGGGCCCGCAAGCCCGGCCAGGAACGCGTTCTCGCGGTGCGGATCACCCGGGAGGGCTGGGAGGAGGCCCTGTCCCAGGCCGTGCTGACGACCGCCGACCCGGCGGCGGTGGCCCGGGCGCCCGTACACGTCCAGTGGGACCCGGAGCGCTCGCCGCGCGGAGCGGCACTGAACCACTACAGCATCCAGGTCGGTATCGGCCGCCACCTGATCCGCACGTTCACCGACGACTGGATCGTCGGTCTCACCGACCTCACCCCCCAGATCCGCAAGGCCTCGACACTGATACAGACCGGGCATTCCGCCAAGGCACAGCGGCTGTTCCCCGCGGAGCGCGTCTACCCGATGCCCCGGACGCTGGAAGCCGTCGTTTCCCCACGTAGCTGACGGCGGACCGGTGAGGGCCCGCCCACGGCAACCGCGCCACGAGCACTTCCGACCCACGCCCTGGCTCTGGACCGGCCGAGCGCCAGGTCGCGGAGCCCCCCTTTCCGGCCCCGGCCGCCACGGCCGGTAGGCCCGGGCCTCACTGGCCGGTAGACCCGGGCCTCACCGACGCACCGGCTCCCCCACCGACGGCCTGAGTCCGAGCCTCGCACCAGAGGCCCGTACGGAGCGGGCCGAGACGGCGAGGAGCCGGATCATTCCCCTGCTCGCTGCTCGTCCCCGGGACCGGCGTCCTGGGCCAGGCGCTTCAGAGCGCGCATCACCGTCTCCGCCTCGTCGTCGGGCAGCCCTTGGCCCGACCCCCCGAGAGCGGCGTTCCGGGCGGCGATGTCGCGCAGGACGCGCAGCGCCGTGTCCGCCTCCTCGAGCTGCGCTCGCCGGCCCGGGCCCGCCGCCGACGGATCGCTTCCCATGGCGGCGGAGATCGCTTCCCTCTCGGGGAGGAACGCGTGCGGGGCCTCGTACGCGGCCAGGTCGTCCACGCGGATCAGGCGCAGCTCGCGGGGGTCGATCCCCGTACCGGACAGGACCACTTCGGTGCTCTCGACCCGTCCCCGGGCGACCCAGCGGGGGTCGCCGCCGGCGCGCCAGAGTTCGAACGTCACGGGCTTCCCGTCCGCGGTGAGGGTGACGGGTTCGGAGGCCGGCAGGCCGGACGAAGGGCCGCCCTCCCCGGCGTGGCGGTGGTCCTCCAGAGCGTCTTCCAGGGCCTCACCGGCCATGGCGTTGCCGGCGGAGGCGCTGAGGACCGTGACGTGCTCGGCGTGGGGGTCGGGGTGCGGAGAGCCGAACCGCAGGTAGACATGGATGTCGCCGCTGATGCGGTCGTAGCCGCCCCCCACGTACCGCCGCGGGCCCGGCCCATCGGCATCGACGGCGACGACCCTGAAGCCCTCTGCGGAAGCGGGGGCGTTCTGATCGTTCATGGGACCTCCGGGTGCTCGTCCTGGACCAGGCATCTTGCCATGTACGCGATCATCCGACGACGCGAGGGCAGAGCGCGGCAACCGCCCGTGAGGGGGCGGTCGGAGCGGGCGTCGGAACCGGCTACTCGCCGGCGCGGGCCACGAGCAGCGGCTGGAAGAAGCCCGTCTCCTGCGGCGTCCGCCACTCGGGGTCGACGAACCCGGCCTCGGCCGCGAGACCGGCCAGCCGGTCTCGCCCGAGGGCCCAGTAGGTGGCCCGGCGGACCCGGACGCGCCATTCTCCGCCTGCCGGAAGGAGCTGGAAGTGCTCCAGGTCGTAGTGCTCGCCGTCGTCGTGCCAGTGCCAGAGCTGGAAGGTGACGGTCCGCTCTCCGCCGCCGGCCCGGTCGGCGCCCCGGTCGGCGACCCGATGGACTTGCGGGGGCGTCGAAGCGGGCCGGTCGCGCAGCAGCTCGTCGTAAGGGCGCGTACTGACCAGCAGCAGGCCGCCGGGACGCACCACGCGGCGCATCTCGGCCAGAGCGGCGTGCACGTCCTCTTCCGTCAGCAGGTGGGGCAGCGAGTTGTCGGCACAGACGACGGTGTCGAACCGGCCGTCGGTGAACGGGAGGCGCCGCATGTCGGCGGCGGCCGTGGGCAGGCTCAGACCCCGGAGGGCGGCCTCGCGGGCGGCGCGAGCGGCGGCGCGGGGGCTGAGGTCGGTCCCGATGACGCGGTGCCCCCGCAGCGCCAGGCCGATGGCCTGCGTACCGATGCCACAGGAACAGTCGAGCACCGCCGCGCGATCCTGGCCGACCAGGGCGTCCAGAGCGTCCCCCTGCCGACGGACGCTCGCGTCCCAGTCCGAGTAGATCAGGTGGTAGTCGTCGGCCAGTTCGTCGTAGAAGCGCGCCACCGTTGTCCCGGACATGACCCGAGATTATCGCGCCCGATTCCCCAGAGTCACCGGTCCCCCACGATCGGCCCGAACACACGCGAGAACGACAGTGCCGTCCTTCCCCGGGTTCCGGCTCGCTTTCCGTGAAACGCGCACGCTGAGTGGCGGCTGACGCTCGGATCGAGCTTCGGGAGCATGCCTCAGAATGACCAGTGCCGATCTCGGTGTGGCCAACAGTGCGGCGTCGTGGCGATTGCGTTCGACGCTTGCCGCGGCCGGTCTCGCCCTCGCCGGTCGGGCCGGCGCCCGGATGGCACGGGCTTTCGGGGTGTCCATCAGCCGCAGCGCGGTGTTGCGGCTGCTCGATGCATTGCCCGAACCCGAAGTACCGACCCCGCGGGTGGTCGGCGTCGACGAGTACGCCATGCGCAAGGGCCGCGTCTACGGCACGGTGCTCGTCGACGTCGAGACCCGTCGGCCGGTTTGATCCGTTGTCCGACCGGGAGACCTCCACGCTGGCCAAGTGGCCGGCGAAGCGCCCCGGAACCGAGGTCGTCGGCCGGAACCGCGCGCCGTTCTTCGCGAAGGGCGCGCGGCCGGGGCCCCAGGCGACGCGGGTTTCCGACCGCCGGCACTTGTGGCACAACCTCGGGGAAGCCGCTGAGCGGACTGCCGCCCGCCACCGCCAGGGCCTTCGCGTCCTGCTCCCCGATCGCGACGCGAAGGCCGACGAACCGGTGCTGTCCGAGGAGAAGGCGGACTCGCCATGGCAGGGCGAGCGGTTCGCCAACCGCGTCCGATCCCGACACGCCACGTTCCACGCGCTGCTGAAAGGCGGTCACAGCCGCCGCTTCATCGGGCGCCAGCTTCCAGATGACCCACCGCACCGTCAAACGCCTCGCCGACGCTGCGAAGCCGGAAGACCTCTTCCGCGGCCAACGGCAGCACGGCAGGGCCCCGGTCCCCGACGAGGACAAGCCCTACCTGGACGAACGCTGGGACGAGAGCTGCACCGACGCCTGGAAGCCCTGGGAGGAGATCGTCCCCTTGGGCTACCAAGGAAGCTACGGACGAGTCAGCGCATACCCGCGAGAAAAGCGCACCTCGCCACGGCCGGTCACCGAGCAACCGCCGGCACCGCGCGTGGTGACGAGATGGATCCTCAGCCGACCCGAGACACCGACCGAGATCGAACAGCTCCGGCTCAAGGCCGTCCTGGCCAACTGCCCCGAACTCGATGCCCTGACTGGTCACGTCCGGCCCTTTGCCCCCATGCTCACCGACCGCCAGGTTGAACAGCTCCCGCAGTGGCTCGACGCCGTCCTCGTCGGCCTGGCCCTGCCCTGGAACTCCGGATCGTCGAAGGCCACGTCAACCGGAACAAGACGCTCAAGCGCCAGATGTTCGGCCAGACCGGCTTCGCACTGCTCCGCAAGCGAGTCCTGTCGGCTCACTGATCGATGTCAGATGCGCGCGATAGCTTCCCGACATGGGTGTGTATCTGGTGAGCGTCGGCGTGAAGGAGTGGTTCGGTAACGAGGAGGATGGATGGGGTGGAGTTGCTTCGGCGCTCAATGCTGAACTCAGGCGGCGGGGCCTACCGCCCTACAAGGACGTCCCCGCAGAGACGGACTTCGCACCTGGCTCAGGGCAAGCTTTCGAGGAAAAGCTGACCCCCGACATGACCGGGTTCCTCACCTTGTGCCAGACGCATCTGTCACGAGAGGAATCGGAGATCCTCTGCGGCTGGACCGTGCTCGTGCCGGTCTCCCTCGATGAGGAGATCTGGCTGCCCATCGAATCCGACGACCACGAGTCCATGGTGGCCGGCGCTCCCCAGGTACTACCACTCGCCGAGAAGCTGGCGGCAGCCATCGAACTGCCAGCCGAAGCCCCGGCAACATGCGACAACCTCGACCTGAGTACGTGGTTCAGACACGAAGCAAAGGAACTGGCCGCTTCACGCACGGAACTTTGGACCAAGGACCTGGACACAACCTTCTACGTCGCGCTGTTCCTGCGCGCTGCACAGCACTCGATCCGACGCGGCTGCCCCATCGTCTACACCTGAGTCCCACCTCCGGTCCCCCTGCTCTCCCAGCGAACACCACCCACCGTGCGCACGTCGCGGAAAGCGAGCCGGAACCCGAGAAGCGACAGCACCCGCGCCACGCAGCGGTCCCCGGTGACTTCGCTGGGGTGGCGGACGGAAAGGCGGGCGGGGTTCGGTCCTAGGAGCTGTCTCTTGAATCGGTCATGAGGCCGTCATGCTCTTGGCTGAAGAGTTCGCTGCCGCTGGGTCGCCACCGAACCGGTTGGGACCTCTGTAATCGGCGGATCAGCGATGACGAGAGGAATGAGAGTTGGCCGACCGAAACGTGCCGTACTGAACTATTCGCCATGTAGAGATCAAGGAGGCGGTTCCCGGGCAAACATTCACGGTGTTCATGCTCGAAAACGACAGCGAGGGCGCCCGCTACTTTGACCTGCAGCGCATGCTTGAGGAGCCCGGCCCGCAGGAGATAGATCTCGATCTCGACAGTTACTGCATCGTCTCCGAGAGCGAGGGCGTCGACTATGGCGGCCTTGCAGAGGTGACCATGCTACCGGGCCGACTTGTACTCCAGTTCCGGCCCGAAGCAGTGGAGGAACTGGAACTGCCCTCTGAAGAGATCGTCTTGGGCATCGATCCAGACATCAACGTCCATGAGCTCTGGGCAGGCATGCAGAAGGTTCTCACGTACGGAAATCACCTGAAGGTCCCTAGTATGCGCTTTATGGGATCCTCAGAGAGCCGAGCCGCCTTTTGACAGTGACGGTCGGGTCTATCGGCGGGTCCACATAAGAATCGCGGCGAGGTGGAATGCGGCCTGGTAGGCGATGGCGAGCTTGTCGGTCCGCATGGCCAGACCGCGCCGCTGCTTGAACCGGTTGATGCATCGTTCGACGGCGTTGCGCTGCTTGTACGCCTCGGCGTCGAAGACCGGCGGTCGACTGGGGGATGACGGCGCGGATTCCGCGTCGGCGGAGGTGACTTCGGATCGCGCGGGATGAATACGCGCGGTCCGCCAGGACGGTATCGGGGCGGTTCCTTGGTCGTCTGGAGCCGCTTCGGGGAACACGAATAGCGGCCATGACGGTCTCGAAGGCCGGGGCGTCGCCCGCCTGGCCTGCGGTGACGTGAAGGGCCAGAGGCCGTGCCCGGCTGTCACTGACGAGATGGACCTTCGTGCTCAGGCCGCCACGGGAGCACCCGAGGGCATGGTCGTCAGGTTCGGCCCGCTCTGGAGCCCCCTTTTCCTGGCGCCGGCGGCGTGCTGGTGGGCTCGGCAGATGGTCGAGTCCACCGAGACGGTCCAGCCGATGTCGGCATCAGCGTCGGCTGCTGCCAGAACTGCGGCGAGGATGCGTTCCCAGGTGCCGTCCATGGCCCACCTGATCAGGCGTTTGTGGGCGGTCTGGAACGATCCGAGCTCGTCGGGCAGGTCCCGCCAGGGCGAGCAGGTGCGGTATTTCCACGCGATGGCCTCCAGGGTTCGGCGGTGATCGGCCCACCGCCGACCGCGGACCGGATCGGCCGGCCTCAGCGGCTCGATCCGGTCCCACATCGCATCAGTGATCACTAACCGGACCGGCATGTCCGATCAACTGACCAACCGATCAAAGAGACACGCTCTAGCGGCCGGCCGTCGGAGGGGCCCTCGGGTGCCACTCGCGGCGGAGGAGGCCGAAGACCCAGGAGTCGGAGACGTCGCCGTTGACGACGCAGTCCTCGCGGAGGGTGCCTTCGCGGACGAAGCCGAGCTTCTCCAGGACCCGGGCGGACGCCACGTTGCGGGTGTCGGTCTCGGCCTGGACGCGGTTCAGGTCCAGGGTCTCGAACGCCCACCGCAGGACGGCGTGCGCGGTCTCCGTGGCGTAGCCGTGGCCCCACGCGGCAGCGTCGAAGACGTAGCCCAGGGACGCGCTGCGGAAGTCCGGGTTCCAGCTGGTCAGGCCGCACCAGCCGATGAACGCGCCGTCGGAGGCGCGTTCGACGGCCACCCGCGCTCCCGTGCCTTCCTCCTCGATCGTCCGGCAGATCGCGATGAAGCGCTGGACGCGAGCCGGTTCGGTCCACGGCGGGGAGTCCCAGTAACGCAGCACGTGAGCGCTGCTGTGCAGCGCGTAGAGCGGTGCCGCGTCAGCGTCGGTGAAGGGCCGCAGCCGCAGGCGTGCGGTGCGCAGCTCGGGGGTGGGCAGTGTCATGCGGAGCATCCTGCCGCGCCGCGCCCGCCCCGGGCCATCCGTTTGCCCGGCGGGCCGGGGGCTCGGGCTCGTAGGGCCTGTTGTGAAAGTCCTGGTCGCGTGAGGTTCGGCGTCCATGGGGGCGTCGTTGTCAGTGGTGCTGTGCATGATCGGCGCGTCGGCTTTTCGCGGAGGTAGGGAAGTGCCATGCCGATCACAAACCAGCAGGTGGCGGGACACGCGTTCCTGCGGCAGATGTACGACGACGCGTACTTCCCTGATCACGTGGTCGACCGGGGGAAGGCGATCCTGCTGCGGCTGTGCGAGCGCATCGAGGCCGAGCGACCATCGGACCTGGAGAGCTTGTATGCACTCACTCAGGCTGCGACGGAGGAGTTCAACCTGCTGGGCAGCGAGTTCGTGGCGGCCGGAAGCGAGATCGAGACGGTGGCGCGGGAGTGGATCTGTGACGAGTTCTGCTTCGTCGCATCGACATACGAGTTCACGGACGCGGATGCGGAGGAACTGACCGCCAACCGGGACTGGTGAACCAGGACAAAAGCTACCTCCGTTCAAAGCCACTCGTCGATGGCCGCAACGAGCACAGTCGCCTCGTAGCGGACGGCGAGCTTGTCGTACCGGGTGGCGACGGCGCGGTGTCTCTTGAGCCGGTTGATCCCGCACTCGACCGCGTGACGCTCGCGGTAGTCGACCAGGTCGAAATGCGGCGGCCGACCGTCGCGTGAGCCGCGCTTCTGGCGGTTGCGTGCCTGGTCGGCCTTGTCCGGGATGGTGCAGCGAATTCCCCGGCGCCGTAGGTAGGCGCGGTTCCTGCGGGAGGCGTACGCCTTGTCGGCCCGCACCCGATCGGGGCGGACCCGCGGCCGGCCCGGCCCGATGCGGGGCACCCGGACCTTCTCCAGCACCGGCTCGAACTGCGGCGAGTCGCCGCGCTGCCCGGCGGTCACCACGATCGCCATGGGCTTCTGGCCTTGCTCGACAGCCAGGTGGAGCTTGGTGGTGAACCCGCCGCGCGAGCGACCCAGTCCGTGATCATCGGGCTCGGTGAACACACCGCCCGGCGGTTCCTTCTGCAGGTCTCCCTGCTTGCGGGCCCCGGCCGCATGCTGATGAGCGCGGCACACCGTGGAGTCAACGCTCAGATCCCACGTGATCGCCCCCTTCGCGTCGGCCAGGGACTGCAGCCGGGTGTCAGGATCCGGTGCCAGGTGCCGTTGCGCTGCCAGCGGCGGAACAGGTCGTAGACCCGGTTCCACGGGCCGTACTCGACGGGGATGTCCCGCCATGGAACGCCGGTCCGGACCCGGAACCGTATGCCGTCGATCAGTTGCCGCCGGGGCCAGACGGGCGGCCGCCCCGTCCTGGCGCCCCTCGGCAACAGCGACTCCAGTATCGCCCACTGCTCGTCCGTGAGATCTCTCCGACCCATGAACCGTGATCATTCACAGCCAAAGATCCACTTTCGATACACGGCCTACGTCCCGCTGTCGCCGGACGCAGCGCAGGGGCACGTCCTCTGTACGCACCCGATCAACACGCGCCCGATCACCCGGACCGGTGGCATGGCGGACCGGCACGGCCACCGCCGCGGGTCCGCTTCCACCTGCCGGAAGCCAACCCACCGATGAGGTCGGAGCACTGGACCCCGACGGCATCGGCCATCACCCCCCAGCGGCACCCGTCCGAACCAGTGCTGCCCGTGGCCCTCACGGAACCGCGGTCACAGCCCTTGAATCGGCCAGGGCCGCTCGTCGCCTCACTCGGTCCGGCGTTCAACGGACTGGGGAGTTTCGACGGACACCACCCCTGCCTCCGACCGGAGCCACCCACCGCCGAAGACCGACACCGGCCTCCCTGTGACAACCGTCTACGCTCTCGGCATGCGGTGCAGCGACATCAGGTGGGACGACGGCTCATGGACGGGCCTGTCCCTGGACGTACAGGCCCGCCCCCAGCCGGGACTGTGCGTGTTCAGCGCCGGGCCGCGACTGCTGATGTCCCAGCAGTCGCGGCCTGTGCTTCTCGCCGTCGTCGACGAGCACCTCCAGGGCGTGGACTTCTGGCGCACCGAAGAGCACCGCTCCTGCGTTCCTCCGCTGCGTGCCGATGTGGCGCGCGCTCTGGCGGGCAGCCCCGAGCGGTGGGCGCACCGCTTCGCCCGGTACCTCATCGACTCACCGGCCAGCCCGTTGCACGAGGGCCGGTGGCTGCTCTCGTGCGAGAGTCCGCTCCTCGACTGGCGCCCCGCCGACACCTCGCATGCCGAGCACTGGGGCTCGATGCTCGTCGACGGTCATCCGGACGGATACATCGACTGGTACGTCCATTCGGGTTCGTGGGAGGTCCTTCCCCTGCGACCGATGCCCGATGCCGGCGACAGCCGGGTCAAGGCGTATCGCAAGCAGGCCCGCGAGGGGACGCTCCCGCCCGTTCTGTTGTGGTGGGTCAGCGGCCTGGACTGCCATGTGGTCCTGGACGGTCACGCGCGGCTCGCCGCGGCGATCGCCGAGTCCATTGAGCCTCCGCTGCTGCAGTTGCACCGCACGGTGCCGCGCCAGGACCTGGCCGCGCGCGTAGATGAAGCCGTGGACTTCTACGAGTCCGAGCTGAGGCGCTTCGCCGAACTCCGCGCCGTCCATGGCCCTACCGTTCCGGACGGTGCCGCCACCGCCGGCCCACGGCTCGTCCGCCTCCTGCACGACCTGAACACCGCGCGACAGCCCACCTGGGCCTGGCCCCTGCCCGGCGGGGAGGCGCAGTGGCGCCGCATCGCGCGCGAGGTGACCGCCGGGCAGGACTGGCCACGTATCTGAAGCAGGTCACGGACCCGGTCCCATAAGCTCATGAGGTTCCGGAACGCCACGCCACGGAGCCCCGGCCCGCGTCCGCCCACCGTATGCCGTCCCTCGGCCATCGGCCATCGACCATCGGCGCACCACGGCCATCACAGGCGGCTGTTCACCGCGCTTCGGGTCGCAGCGCCAGCGCCAGCGTCAACTCATCGCGCAGCGGGATGCCGTACTCGCCCACCAGCGGAATGGACGGCTTCAAGGCGCGGGCCGCGTCGACCGCGCCCGGTGAGACAGCCACGATCCGCATGCCGCGCCGCTGAGAGAACCGCAGCGCGTCGAGATGGTCGTCGGTGGTGACCAGCCATACGCGCCGACTGCAGGCTTGTCGGGCCACCTGGGCGGCTGCGTCCAGCAGTACGCCGCCCACCCCGGCGCGCCGCACCATCGCGTCCAGGGACACCACACGAAGATCTGCCGTGGCGAAGCACGCTACCCACCAGAGGGAGCCTCCGTCCCGGCCACGTCATCTCGTACCGGCGACGCCTCACTTCTGCCGCACGGCCTGACGCGCTCGTCAGTACCACGGGCGGGTGTCATGCGTCGGCAACGGACGCAGTCGTGGCCAGCGTTCGAGCAGGCGATCGGCCAAGGCGGAGCTGAGGCGGCCGACGGCGTGCAGGTGATCGTGGTCGCGGGTCATGTCGGCGACCACGCCCAGGCGGTGGACGAGCCGTTCACGGGCGGAGACGTCACCCCACGTGAAGTCCTCGGAGGGCAGCCGGGCGAGCTGGTCGGCCGTCCCCCGGTGGGCCCGCTCGACGAGCGCGTCGCCCTGAATCAGCCAGCCGGCGCACGCGTCGGCCAGGTCGCCCGGCACGTCCTTCCCGGTGAGGTCGCGCCAGGTGGTCCGGTAGACGTCCTCGACCTCCGCGAGCGGGGCCGCGGTGACCGACATGGCACACCAGCAGGTGGGGAAGCCGATGCGGAAGTAGGCGAGTTCGACCAGGCCATTGCCGAGCGAGGCCCGCTCGAAGTCGACGAAGCGGACGCCCTCGGCGGTACGCAGATCGTTGCCGGGGCAGGGGTCGCCGTGCAGCAGCGCATGGTACGGGGTGGGGTCCAACCGCTCCAGGAGACCGGCGAGTTCACGGGGAACCGTGGACGGCACGGGCACGTCGAGCGCCCTGGCCAGGGCGAGGAAGGACTCCGCGTCGGCGGCCGTGGGCCCCGTCCAGACCGGTAGCGCGCCTGCGTCGGCGGGCCCGGTCAGGGCGTGCAACCGGGCGAGCGACTCGGCGTACGCGGGCATCCAGTCGTCCGTTCTGCCGAGGTCGTCCACGTACTCAAGAACCATCACCCGCGAGGACGGCTCCGCGGCGAGTACCGCCAGAGCCACGGCGGGTCCGGAAGCCCGCCCCGCCAGACGCAGCCCGGCGACCTCCCGCGCGAAGCGGGTGTCCGCGTCGGCGCCCACGTCCCCGCCGTCGGCGATCTGCTTGACGATCACCAGCCGCCGGTCGGCCAAACGCACCCGCCAGACCCGTGATCGCGGACTGCTGTCCAGGAGTCTGCTCTGCACGGGAGTACCCACGGCGGAGAGCAGCACCTCATCGAACGGAACACGCTTCGGCATGCCGACGAGCGTAGCCACGACGCCGCGCACGGGAGGGGCGGAGGAGAGAAGGAGTGGGCGAGGGGGTCTTGAAGGACAAGGGAGTGGACAGACGGATGACTGACGGCTTACGGCTCACGGCTCACGGCTCACGGCTCACGGCTGACTGGCAGGGTGATTCCTCAGGCACGCCCTGGACCGAGTTCGATACTCAACTGAAAGCCCAGCTCCTCGAAACCCAAAGAGGCCGCAACACGCCGGGAGGCAGCGGCAGAAGCCCGCGCACGCCATTGCGGCAGCAGCCCGGCGGCGAGGGCATGCGCAACCGCCGCTGAACCCGTCACCCGCGCCAACCCCCGCCCCCGTGCATCCGGCGCGGTCAATACGCCGAGGTGAGCGGTCCGGCTCGGCCAGCCCTGATACCCAGCAGCGGCGACCACTCGCCCATGCTCGCGGACCACGAAGACGGGCGACGTGATCTCGTCCAGCGCCGCCTCCCCCGCGTCCTGGTCACCGGCCGACTCCTCCAGCCGCCGCAACTCCGGGTGGCCAGCCGGAAGTCGCTCCACCCGCAACGATCCGGTCTCCACCGGGAGGAACTTCTCTGGTGACACGTACGACAGCACCGCCGGCCCGAGCACCCTCGCCACGGGCAGCACCTCGTTCACCGAACTGCCGTCCATGAGGGCTCCCACCGGAAGTCGCTCCAGCGCGTGACGAACGGCCAGAGCCCTCTTCTCAACCGGCACGGTCACCAACGCCGACTCCCCCAGCGTCACCATCCCGACCCATCCGACAGGACACAGCCCCGACTCCGGCGAGACCACCACGCTCACGCCCCCTCCCGGCGCGAACGACACCGACCCCCGGGCCAGCCCCTCCCACAACCCACGGGCTCTGAGCAACAGCGGATCCATCGGCATGCCCCGATCCTGGCAGGCGAAGCCGACCGCCGGTCTCGTATGTCGCACGCTGCCTGGCCTTCGGAGGGGACTCAGAAAGGACGCGATCGGAACAGCCGAACCCCGGCCACCTCGTCAGCCCGAAGAAGAGCCGACACCTCGGCTTCTCAAGGCACCCCACAAAGATAGTTGCAAAATAAACAACTTCTCCAGGAACGATCCTAAGCGCGAACGCCATTCGCGGCCGACCGCCCCAGATCCCCTGACTGCCGCCTCTCGCACGCCTCTCACACGCCTTTCCACCCCTCCCCCGAGCCTCCGCCATCGCCATCGCCTCTGTCCCACACAGCCCGCTCCTACCCGGAGACGTACGTGTATGAAGTCACCCTCCGACCGGGCGGAGGTCGGCGATGCGACTACGGATCCCCGGTTCTTCCGTACCCGCACCCATCTACTCGACGGACTGCCCGGACCGCTCGGAGCCAACCGAAGTGGCGAAGTCGGCGCCGCGAGAGCCCGGCGTCGACGAGTTCGCCTTCCGCCGGGGCCGTAGACCATGCGGACCGGATCAGAGCGAGTTTCGGGAGGGAGCGGTTTCCCGCAGCGCCAGGAAGACGAGAAGGGCGAACGCCACCACCGCGGTGAGGGTACGAGCGTCGTTGAACAGTTCCCAGCGCCGCAGGATGTCCGCGTGGTCGGCCGGCGGTGCGGTGGCGGCCCACTGCTTGATGCGGCCGTTGATCGGGACGTTGCCGAACCGGGTGATCAAGAAGGACGCTACGGTCAGGGCGCCGGCCGTGGCCGCGAGGACTCGTGTCCGGCCGCGCGTGAGGGCGGAGAGGGCGAGGGAGGTGAGGGCTGAGACCACCATGGCTCCCTGCACGGTGATCCCGTTCATCTTCATCAGCTCGGCGTGGAAGTCCAGTCTCATGTCGAGCGGGACGGCGTTGAAGGTGGGGACGAGGTTCACGGCGCCGTAGCTGAAGGCACCGGCGAGCAGCCCGGTGGAGAGCAGGGACAGCCCCTGGAGAAAACGGGTGCGCACGTGGGCCTCCTGGTGAACGTGATCGGTACTCGATGATCAGGGATTGCTGACCAGCAACTGGTGACTGGTAGTCGCTGGTTGGTAGTTGGTGATCGGTGTTTGGTGATCGGGTCAGGCAGTGGTGAAGCGGCTGCTCGGTTCCCCCCGGAGCCGACCGCGCGGCAGCTTACGGCCGAAGGCGAGCAGCAGGAGATCCTGGGCGGCTCCGTACACGGGAGCACCGGACCCGTACGACCAGTCCAAGTCCTCGGCGCTCAGCCGCACACCGGAGACGTCGACGCCGAAGAACCTCAGACCACTGGGCCGGACCCCGTCGAGCAGCACGCGCAGCCGCTCCTCGGGAACACGCCGGTCGAGGCCGAGCGCGACGGTGATGTCCAGGCCGTGCACCACGTCGTGGCCGAGCGCCGCCACGTACCCGCCGACCGGTGGCGTCCAGGGGTGGTACGCGCCCTCCCGCAGGAACGCGGCGAGTTCGGCGGTGGAATGCGCGGCCGCGTCCCGGCGCGCGACGCGGTCGGTCATCCGGTGGAGGTTCCCCCGTGCCCGCACCAGCTCCCCCATCATCGCCGGCAGGGAGAGCCGGAACCCCATCGACATGTGGGCGGCCACCTCACGGACCCGCCACCCCGAGCAGAGGCTCGGCCCGTCCCACTGATCGTCCCGCAGGCCGTCGAGCAGGTCGGCCAGCTCATGGCGTTCCGCCGCGATCAACTCCCTGACCTCGGCGTTCCTGCGCTCGCGCGATGTCGCTTTCCCCATGTGATCAAGCCTGCGGCCAACCGATCCATACTTCCAATAGATTGATGTGCTGCGATCTAGAATCATCGCTTATGGAACTTCGCCAGCTGCGCTACTTCGTCACCGTCGTCGAGGAAGGCGGCTTCACCCGCGCCGCCGCCCGGCTGCATCTGGCCCAGCCCGGCCTCAGCGCCCAGATCCGCCAGCTGGAAAAAGAACTCGGCCAGCCCCTGCTCGACCGCTCCCACCGGTCGGTGACCCCCACCGAAGTGGGCCGGTCCGTCCTGCCGTACGCGCGCGCCGCGCTGGCCGCCGTGGAAGCGGTACGCCAGACCGTGGACGAACACACCGGACTGCTGCGCGGCCGGGTCACCCTCGGACTGGTCTCCGGTGCCACGAGCCGCGCCTTCGACATCGCCTCGTTCCTCGCGGACTTCCACAGCGCCCACCCCGCGCTGGAGGTCGCGCTCACCGAGGACACCTCGGAGCGGATGCAGACCGCCCTGCTCTCCGGAGAGATCGACATCGCTCTCCTCGGACCCACCTGGGAAACGCCCCCGCCCGGCATCTCCTACCGCACGGTCATCGACACGCCGCTCGCCGCCGCCGTCGCCCCTGACGACCCCCTCCTCGCTTCCCCGAACCACCCCGGCGACCCCCTCCCCGCTCCCCCAAACCACCCCGGCGACCCCCTCCCCGCTCCCCCAAACCGCACCGCCGTCCCCCTGGCAGGCCTGCGGGACCGCCCGCTGATCTGCCTGCCGCGCGGGACCGGGGTCCGTGCGGTCCTCGAACGCGCCTGCGCGCAGGCTGGCTTCCGTCCCCGAGTCGCCTTCGAGGCAGCGTCCCCCCACGTCCTCGCTCAGCTCGCCGCCCGAGGCTTGGGCGTCGCCGTCCTGCCCCTGGGCGAGGAGGAACCGGACCTCGGCGGACCACTGCGCACCCTGGAGATCACCGGCCCCCGGATGCGCGCCCGTATCGTCCTCGCCTGGCCTGCCGCCGACCCCCCGAGCCCCGCGGCCCGAGTCCTCCTCGACCGTCTGCGCGAGGCCCTGCCGAAGGCCGCCACGCCGTAGCGCGAGAGCCCAGACCGCCGACGTGCTGCCGGCGCATGAGACTGCGCCGACCACCCTGTGGTCCACAGCTGCCGAACGCCGACCGAGCAATCGGCACAGAGTGATCGGCGCCGGGGGATCCGACCAGGCGTTGACCGCCCGGCGTTCGCCGGAGATCACCATCGGGCGCGCAGCACACCATCACTGTCGGGCAGGGCGGCGCAATGCAGCGGGTGGCATTCGTCGAGGTACATGGGCAGGGCACAGGCCGCCCGCGCACCGGACACCAAGGCGGCGAGCTCCTGATACTCGGTGTCGTCGACGACCGCGTGCCGGATCGTCCCGTCCTGCGCCTCCCAGACGAACTCCACCGACCCCTCCTCCGGCAGCGCGGCGAGGACCGCGCCGACATCGGAATCCAGGTCGGGCCATACGGTCAGAAGGGCGCGGGGGCCGAGGCCGGCGCGCACCGTGTCGAGGTTCTTCGTCGTGAGGCGGTGCCAGCGTGTGGCGTTGCGGACGTAGGACTCCTCCAGGAGCGCGGTCCGTCGCGAGTTCAGCGTGGTGCGCACGCGCTCCCAGAAGTCCTCGTCGGCGGCCTCTGTCACTCCCGGTTCGTCGCACTGCGCCGCGTAGGGGGATGCCGTCATGGCTTCCGGGAAGAGGCCGAGTTCGCGTGTACGGGCCACGGCGTCCGCGCAGGGCCGGTCGCTGCCCACGTACACGTACTGGTCCCACCCGACGTGCACGGTGAACACGTCGCCCGCCTCCAGGCGGCACCAGGCGCCGTGGTCGCGGAGCATGGCCCGGACAAGCTCAAGAGCGACGGGTAGGGAGACCTCGGCCCCGTCGTGGTATCCGGTGAGGTCGGACGGGAAGATCCCGCCGAGGCCATACCCCTCGACCGGCGGCTCCAGTCCGAAGTGGACGAAGCCGGCGACCTCGGGATCGCGGATCTCCACCCGCTCGACACCCGAGGCCTCCGCGAAGGCTGCGATCGCTGCCAGATACGCCGCTTCAACCGGCCCGTGGTCACTGACCGTGTCCTCGGTGCCGATGTAGTGACCGTGTTCATCGCGGTCGGCGGGGTCGTACTTGGTGATCCGGTGGACAAAGGACGGCGGCACGCTGCTCCCTGTGCGGTCAGAAGGACCGCCAGCGTAGTTTCCCCGTTCTCGTCCGGGAACACAGGACCGCGCCGTAATGCGCCCCTGTGACCCTGCGGCTCAGGGGGCAGGGCAGCTCTGATCACCGGCTCGTCCGGTTCTGTCGGAAGGGAAGCCCGTCCCCGCACACACTCACGCGGCACGCTTCAAAACCGGGTTTTGAACGTCCAACCTCACCGAACCCCACCACCTCCCCGCTCCTTACCGCCCCACCGCCCCACCCACTGACCCGCCCGCCGGCCCACCAGCCCGCCCCGCCCCTCCCCAGGAGAAGGAGCAACGCATCCAGCCCAAGCACCTGCGCACAAGACACCGGCGGTCCCCGATCGAGCCCTCCTCCGTTCAAAACCCGGTTTTGAAGCGCCCGGACAAGACCACCAGGAAGAGGGGAGAAGCGAAGGGACATGGCGACGCGCCCCTCCCCCACCCCACCCCACCACGGAGCATCCGCCCTCCCCCGATGGCCCACGCCAAAGGTTCAAAACCGGGTTTTGAAATCCGCCCGTGAAGCACGGCAGATCAGGCGGCCGATGCCCGATGCGACGCCACTGCCGCCGCCGAAGCCTGAGCACCCTCTGGCGAAAACTGATGACAGAGGCCCATGAACAGCAGAAGCCCGTAAAGATCGGAACCGACCCAGCGCCCGCCCACAGGACCGCAGCCCAGCCGAAGCCCCCGGGCCCCGCCCATGAGTACGCGTACTCATGTCGGCCGGAGCACCGGCTGACAGGCTGCACGCCATGACGAGTAGCCGAGGAGCACTGACGGCCCTGCACCTCTTCCTGGTCTGGGCAGCGATGACGGCCGCCGTTCCGGCACTCGCTTTCGGACTGGTGGCAAGCGGGTGGGGCGGCGGTGTCGGCGCCATGGTGCCGGTCGCCGCGTTAGGCGTGCCGTTGGCGGTCGGACTGTTGGCAACGGCGGCCATACCGGTGCGGACCGTGGTGCCACTGTGCGGCACCACGGCGCAAAGGCTGGGCTGGGCGGTGCTCGTCTTCGTCCTCGGCACGCTCGGCGTACTGGCCGGCCTGGCCGCCTACCTGAAGGGCGTCGACCTGGGGAGCGACGGCACGCGGCTCGTCCTGACGGGAGTGCCGTACGCCGTGGCCGCGGCGTTCTTCGTACCGCACCGGTGGGCGCGGCTGGGGGCATCGGCCGTCCTGGCTGCCGGGGTGGTCTACGGAGCTCTCGTCGGCCCGGCGCAGGCACAGCAACGCCAGAACGAGGCGGAGGTCGCACGGTACCGGCAGAACCCGGAGGTGCTGTACCTGGGCGACGCACCGCCGGGAATGGAGGTCTCCCGTGCCAGGGTCGGCCCGGCCGGCTTCGGCGTCGACTACCGCTCCCTCAGAGCGGGGTACGACTTGGGGTACGTGGGCCTCACGGTCCGCCCGGCGCTCACGCCGACGCCTCGCTGCCCGGAACCCGGGGAAGAGACCGTGACCTGCACCGTGGACGCGCACGGCGAGATGACCCAGATCCGTGCCTTCCCCGGCGGCCGCGGCGTCACCCTCACCCGCCGCCACCGAAACGCGGAGGTCTCGGTCACCAGCGAGACCCTGCCCGAACCCGGGCTACGCCGCCTCCTGGACACTCTCCACCCGCTGTCCGACACAGAGCTGGAGCAGCTGATGCGGGACAAAAAGATCGATCATGGAACGTGACCCCACCCCAGCCCTCCTGCCCTCCCCCCTGCTACCTACCCCTCAGGCGCCGAAGCCGCGCGCCCAGTACGCCGGGGACGGTGGTCTTCAAAACCCGGTTTTGAAGACCACCGTCCCACCCTCTCCCACCCGTCTCCCCCTGAGCACGGACAGCCGCTGCCCGCCCCCCCCTGCCCCTGCCCCTGACCGCCGCTCACCACGACAAACGCGGCTATGTCTTCCCCGGCACCGCCACCACGGCAACCGTCACCACCTGGCTCCGAACACGAACTCCTACGCGACCCAGCAGTAGACGCCCTGCCCATGGCGCCGGGCGCTGCTGACGAGGCCGGCCAGATCCCCCAGGATCGCCTCGGCGATCTCCGTGTCGACGACCTCGCCGTCCTCCGCGCGCAGCTGAGCCCACGCGACGGCGACGTCCCGCAACCTGGAGGGCCCCGCGTCCGCGAGGGCAGTGGACAGCCGAGGCGAGAGCGCGAAGACGAGGCACCCGTCGTTGTCCTGGCCGGCGACGATACGAGGCTCACCGGCCTCGACGAGCTCCTCGAAGCGGTCACCGGCCAGAAGGCACTCCCACTCGATCACCGCTTCCTCGGGATCGAAGTTGCCGTAGGGGAGCGACTCGCATGCCCGGCCCGGCCCGGTCCGAAGCGCCAGACCCGCTGACGTGTCGTCCGGCGCCACGAAGAACTTCACGACGATGCTCACGCGGGCATCATGCCCGACAGCCCAGCACCATGATCGATCGGACAAGTCCCAGCCGGCACGCCCCGGCCGACAGCCCCACGACCGCCCCCCTCGGAGCAGCCCCACCCTTCTCCCAGCACCGCAGACGCAGAGCCGTAGGTTCAAAACCGGGTTTTGAACCGGCCCGCGAAAGCGGAGCACGCACCCACCCCACCCTCCACCCTCAGTCCTCGGCCTGGACGTCGGCAAGGGCGAACACCACGCCACCGCCGTCACACCGGCCGGCAAGAAGGCGTTCGACAAGCACCTGCCCCACACCGAGCCCAAGCTTCGCGAGTTGTTCGCGAAACTGAAGGCCAAGCACGGGACGGTGCTGGTCGTGGTCAACCAGCCGGCCTCGATCGGTGCCCTGCCGCTGGCCGTCGCGAAGGACATGGGCTGCCCGGTCGCCTACCTGCCGGGCCTGTCGATGCGGCGGATCGCCGACCTCTACCCGGGCGAGGCCAAGACGGACGCGAAGGACGCATTCCTCATCGCCGACGCCGCCCGGGCGATGCCGCACACGTTGCGGGCGATCGACGGCGAGGACGAGGCGATCGCCGAGCTGGAGATGATCGTCGGCTTCGACGACGACCTCGCCGAGGAAGCGACCAGGATCGCCAACCGGCTGCACGGCCTGCTGACCCAGATCCATCCGTCGCTGGCACGGGTGCCGGGGCCGCGGTTGCAGCACCCGGCCGTCCTCACGCTGCTGGAACGGTTCGGCTCCCCGGCCCAGATCCGCAAGGCCGGCAGGCGGCGGCTGATCACCCTGCTGCGGCCGAAGGCCCCGAGGATGGCCGAGCGTCTGGTCGAGGACATCCTCGCCGCGCTGGACGAGCAGACCGTCACGGTCCCTGGCACCGAGGCGGCCGCGTTGATCGTCCCGAGCCTCGCCGCCTCACTGACGGCCGCGCTCGACCAGCGGAAACTGCTGGCCGGGCGGATCGAGGAACTCCTGGAGGCCCACCCTCTTTCGAAAGTCCTGACCTCGGTGCCGGGCGTCGGCGTCAGGACCGGAGCCCGGATCCTGATCGAGGTCGGCGACGGCACCACCTTCCCGACCGCCGGCCACCTCACCGCCTACGCCGGACTCGCCCCCGCGACTTGGAGCTCGGGCTCCTCGATCCGCGGCGAACAGCCCTCCCGGCGAGGCAACAAGCAGCTCAAACGGGCCTTCTTCCTCTCCGCCTTCGCCGCCCTTGGCGACCCGGCATCCCGGGCCCACTACGACAGAAAGATCGCCCAGGGCAAGCACCACACCCAGGCCCTGCTCTGCCTCGCCCGACGACAGGCCGACGTCCTGCTCGCGATGCTCCGTGACGGAACCTTCTACGAGTCCCGGCCTACCGCAGTGGCATGAGATCGCTCACGAGTCGCGCTGCATGGACGTCGAGAGGGGCGACTCGCAGTCGAAATCGAAGGTCTCTACGGCGGCGTCAGCGGGGAAGTCCGGGTGGTCGTGCCAGATTCCGGCCAAGGCGACCAGCAGGTTCCACGAGGCGGTTGCATGCAGCTCCGTCTCCCCTGAGTGCTCAGCTGGAGAGTTTCGGTGGAAGATCACCGCCGCGATCTGTTTGTTCGCGGCCAGGCGCAGGGCTGCGGCCGTGCGGCGGGCTTCGCCTTGAAGCGGAGCGGTTTCGGGGATGCGTGCCGACACGAAGCTGGCCAGCCGTGCGACCTGGTCCTCAGTGATCCGTTCCACTCATACCCCCTGCAGCTAGCAACCCTATTCACCTGCGACGGCGCCAACTATCGCACCGGGCTGACACCGCCATGGGCGACGAGAGGCCCAGCCAGCTTGACCAAAGAGATAGGGGCACCCCCCGCCCGCCCCCAGTCCCGCCCCCCTCAAAACCGGGTTTTGAAACTGCCCCATCGGCGACAGAACACCACCCCGACCCCCACCACCTCAAAACCCGGTTTTGAAACCACCGCGTGGATGTACCTACCAACAGGGGGTTACGTGACATCCTGTCCGGGTCCGCTAGTACCGGCCGACCCGGCCGGGAAGCATACGGAGCATCAGGAGTACCACCCATGGCACGGATTACCGCGCTCATCAACCGCAAGGGTGGAGTCGGCAAGTCGACTCTCACCGTGAACACCGCGGCCATCACCGCCCACGTCCTGGGCGCAGCCCCCGAAGGCGACCCCCACTACGTCGCCGCCGTCTCCGCCGACCCCCAGGGTTCGACCACCTGGTGGTCGGAGCGGGTCGGGCACGAGCTGCCCTTCTCCTTCGAGCAGATCAACTCCAAGGACGACCTGGAGCTCTTCTCCGCTCTGAAGAAGTCCCGCAAGATCAAGCACGCCTTCATCGACACCCCGGGCTGGATGGACCTCCCGGAGGACGAGAAGGAGGAGGCCGGCGACCCGTTCGGCAAGAGCACGGCCGCCGACGCCATGCGCGCGGTGCTGGCCAACGCCGACGACATCATCGTCCCGATCGAGCCCGAGCCGCTCGGCTTCATGCCGACCCGCGACACCATCGAGGAAGTGGTGAAGCCGCTCGGCATCCCGTACCTCGTGGTCGTCAACAACTGGGACCCCCGTGACGGCGAGGCCGACCTCGACCAGACGAAGGACTTCATCCGGGCCCAGGGCTGGAACCTGGCCAACACGGTCGTCCGCCACTACAAGGTCCACACCCGGGCCGCCCTCGAAGGCACGGTCGTCACGCAGTACAAGAAGAACCGCGTCGCCATGGAAGCCCGCGAGGACTTCTACCAGCTCGCCCTCGAGCTCGGCGCCGGCAAGAAGGGCGCGCGCTGATGGCGGCGAAGAAGCCCTGGGCGGATCTGCTCGACGGTCCGGGCAAGCCCGGCAGCAAGCGCGCCTCGGCCGCCGCCGAGCCCGCCAAGCCGGACCTCCCGCCGACGACCGTGTACATGCACACCCTCATCGGGAACCCGGACAACCCCCGCACGGAGACCGACTACACCGACGAGGACTCCGACTTCCGGGAGCTCAAGGAGTCGATGCGGTCCGTCGGCCAGCTGCAGCCGGCCGTCGCCCTCTCCCGTGAGGCGTACCTCCGTCTCAAGCCCGAGTACGGCAAGCGCATCGGCGACGCCGAGTGGATCGTCATCCTCGGCAACCGGCGCTTCCACGCGGCGAAGCAGCTCGGCTGGACGAAGTTCGAGATCCGGGTGCGCGACCGCCTCGGCAACGAGGACGACGACAGGGTCGACGAGGCCGTCGTCATCGAGAACATCCACCGCAAGAACATCCCGCCCTCCAAGGAGGCCGAGTTCCTGCAGCGGATGGTCGAGCGCCACGGCTCCCAGGAGAAGGTCGCGGAGCGCATCGGCAAGTCGCAGATGTACGTCTCCAACCGCCTGGCCCTGCTCAACCTCGCGCCCGAGCTCCGGGACGTCGTCGACACCAAGCAGATCAAGGTGAAGACGGCGGAGAAGATCGCCAAGATCCAGGACCCCGAGGAGCAGCGGACCGCGGCCGCCGAGGAACTCCGCAAGGCCCAGGAGCCGAAGCCCCCGCGCAAGCGCCCGACCCCTCCGGCCCCGATCCCCACCCCGACTCCGGCCCCGGTTCAAAACCCGGTTTTGAACTCGGCCGTGAACTCGGGCGCGAATCCGCCCGCCGAACCGGCACCGACCGGTGGGGGAGTGGCCACCACCCAGGCCCCCGAAACACCCGGCCCGACCCCCGTCGTCCCGGAACCCCGTTTCACGGCCCCCGCCACATCCGCCACACCCTCCGCACCCGCCACGCCCGAAACGACCCCCGAGGTCCCCTGGCACGACGGTGCGGCCGTGATGACCCTCGCCTTCGACAAGCTGGACGCCGTCCAGCGGAGCGCGTTCATCCTGAGCTACTTCCGCCGCAGCCGCGGAGTCGAAGCCGTCATCACCGACATGCGAGGCGACCTCGCCCCGCAGGACCGCGCCTCCCTGGCGTCCATCCTCCAGGAAGTCGCCACCGGCCTCCTCCGGGACGCCTAGCACCACCCACCACGGTGCCCCTGTTCTCCGCTCCGGAGAACAGGGGCACCGCCCTTTCCCCACACCCCGCCTCCCCTCGAAAACCGAACGACACCCCACACCCCCACGACCCGACCGGGGGAGAGGCCGCACCCCACCACACCAGCCGCAGCCCCGTGAACCACTCCCCGCGGACCCAGTGCCCCCCTGGACAGCCCGCTCACCGGGCCGAGCCCGCGGTAGTCCGGCAAACCCATCACCGCACTGCGACGCAAGGACACGGACCCGGTGCGTATGGGTCGGTCGTAGAGCCTGCCGTTGAAGGCCCTGCTGTTGCTGCTCGCTGCGCACCGGCGCGCGACCCTCACCCCGCACCAGTAAGCGCCGTCGTCCAGAGGGTCGAGGTCCGCGCCCGACTGGATCGTTGATCACCTCGGGCCGTCGCTCGCGCTCCAGACCCGCAAGCGGTTCCACAAGGACACCGTGCTGATCGTGGGACGGGACTCTGGTCCCACCGACGACCACACCGTCACCGAGCAGTCGAAGAACCACCCGTACTCCACCAGCCACCAAGTCGTCATCGACGCCGACACCCGACTCGTCGTCGCCGTCGGCTGGCTGGCTGGCTGGCTGGCTGGCTGGCTGGCAACGACACCCTCAAAAGTCAGCTCGGCCTGGAGGACCACGACGGCCAAACCTTCGAGAGCGTCACCCTCCGGATGGCCCGGCGAATCCTGGCCCTGGCGGCGGGGATGCGGCACAACGACAAGATCGGCGCACCGGACACCTGGTCACCTGGTCGCCTACGACCATTGAGCGCGGCAACCAACGGCCACTCAGCGGGCCGGCATGCCTCCGTGTGGGCTGTTGACCACCAGAGGAAGAGATCCTTCGGCAAGGTAGAAGTGCCCGGGAAAGTAGTCGACGTGGAGGTGACCGCCGTCCTCGGCGGAAGCCATGCCGCGCAGATTGTCCGCGAACACCGCCCTGCTGGCGGAGTCACCGCTGATCACAAGGATCTGCCGCTCGGGGTCAAGCCGGATGAGGACCCCCTGGCCGGAAGTTCCCGCGACCTCGATCCCCGTCAGGGCGTTACCGCCCGGCGAAGCCGTGGAGTTGAACCACCCCTCACCGGCAGCGACCGCGCCTGCCAAGCGGCTCAGCTCCTCTGCCGACGCCGTGAGATCCACTTCGCCATACACGGGGTCGCGGACGAGTCTCACGCGGTCAGCACTCCTTCAAGAACGGACCCCCATGATGCCGGCCAGTTGCCGGATGCGATCTGGTACTCGGGATCTACTCGTCCAGGACCTGTCCGGGCGATCATGGCACGATTCCCCTCACCGCACGGGGTCCGGCAGGTCGACCTGCTCGTGGTCGAGGCGGACGGCATCGCCGGACCAGCACTGTCGCTGTCCGTCGAAGCCACTCCGGACGACTACTGGGCGAAGGTCGCGTTCGACTCGGCTTCGACTCGGCGGGTCAGGAAGCCTTGGAGTCGATCACCATTGGGGCGCGGACCGTCACGCTGACCGGCCCTTCCGGCCGGTGAGGCTGCTGGGGCCAACGAGACCCGGAGGTCACCGTCGTCCGAGGCTTCCTGGACGAGGCCGCGCGGCACGAGCGGCATGTCCGGTACGGGCCGTGCCGCGACGCGACCAGCGCGCTGACGTCCTAGCTGCCGCAGGTTTTCGCAACCGCGCATCCCCGGCACCTACGCCGCCGAGCTGGCCACCGACCCCGGCCGAGCTGCTGCGAGGCCTCGGCCCCTCGGGGAGCTGCCTGATGGGCGCAGTACTCGAGTGTCTCGACGGCTGGGGACTCGCCTTCGACCCTGCGGACATGAACGCCGCACAACAGCACCTCAACGGGAACCACTGGAACGGCCGGCTCGCCGGCGACTGCCCGGCCTGGCTCACCCGCGGCAGCCGCAGCAGCCGCAGCAAGGTGCTCAGCGCGGAGCACGCGAAGAGCATGGGGGAACGACGCCTCCCGCCCCCAGCTCACCGAGCTCCCCGCCGGACACACCCTCCACGAGACCGTCCTGGTGGAGTTCGTCGCAGCCGTCGTCAGCTTCCTCGGCTCACTGTGAACCGACGCAGACGAAAGCCCAACCAGTTCCAGTGGGGGAGTGGATCCAGGGGCTGCCTCTTTGACCGGACTTTAAGGACGCCACTCCTCGCGGTAATCCGGGTGCTCCGCATAGGACTGCGCGAGTACGCGGAGCGTGTAGGCGAGGCCGGCGAAGCGAGGGTCTGTGGGGTCCATGGCCTCGCAGTCCCGCGCGAGCATGTCGATCAGGTCGAGCATGGGCAGGTGACTGTCGAGGACGGCCTCGCCACCGAAGCGATGGGCCACCTCGGCGTAGGCATGGTTGTCCGCCTCGTACCGGGCGTGAATGAACTTCAGAAGGTCGTCCATAGGGTGATCCTCGCGTGCTGATGCCATAGACGGAAGCCTTCCTCTTCTCGGTCAGCGCCTTGTCCGGATGAGGATGCTCGCGAGATGCGGTGAGGCGAAGCACCAAGGCCTGTGCACCGCTGTCGCCGGCGTCGTCGGCTGCCGCCAGGGGCACAACGAGGATCCGTTCGCAGGCGCCGTCCACGGCCACCTGAGCAGCCGTCTGTGAGCGGCCTGGAACGAGCCGAGCTCGTCGGGCAGGTCTCCGCCAGAGCGAGCAGGTGCGGTACTTCCACGCGATGGCCTCCAGGGTTCGGCGGTGGTCGGCCCACCGTCGGCCACGGGTTGGATCGGCGGGCCTCAGCGGCTCGTTCCGGTCCCACATCGCATCATCGATCACTAGCCGGACGAATACGTCCGACCAACTGACCAGTTGATCGAAAAGGCGCGCTCTGGTCGTTGATGCCGGTCGATTCTGTCCACGGACGGCAATGAGCCGACCCCATCGTCCGAACCGTGTCAGTGGGCTTCACTGCCTGCCCAACCCGACCGATCCGACCGATCCGAACAGTGACGCTGTCCAGCCCTGTCCATCGTCAAGCTTCCCTGTCGAGGCTCGTCGGACCATGTGCCGAAGGTGAATCTTGGGCTGTGGGTGATCGCAGTTCCTGGGTCGGGGAGATCTCGGGGGAGGCGCTGCGCGTAGTGCTGGCGATGGGTTGGGCCGGGTCAGCCCGTCAGGCGGGCGAGGGCCAGGGCGTGCGCGCGGTCGAGGGAGTCAGCGGCAGCGCAGGGGGTGTCCGGCTGCACACCGGTGCCTTCCCAGTTCGTGCCGGAGACGGGGTTGACGGCGCGGCCGACGGGAACGGTGACTTCCAGGTGGGGGTGCACCGTCCAGCCCTGGCACGGATGCGCGCCGCCCCGGGTGCGCTCGCCGACGACTTCGGCTCGGCCGAGCTGCTGGAGGTCGTACGCCAGCTCCTCGGCGGCGGAGAAGGTGCCGGCGCTGGTCAACACGTACAGCGGCTTGTCGCCGCCGAAGCGTGCGCCGGGCACGTGCGGCAGGCTCCAGGACTGCTCGGCGCGGTCGCGGTCGCGCCAGTGCATGGTGTTGAGGTGGGTGCGCTCGTCGAGCAGGTAGCTGCAGACGAAGGCGACCGTGTCCGGGTCGCCGCCCCGGTTGGCGCGAAGGTCGACGATCAGCGCCCGGGCGCGGGAGGCCAGGGTGAGTGCGGCGCCCAGGGGTTCGGCGGCCCATTCCAGCGGGAACAGCATCGGTGCCAGTTCCACCACGGCGACCCCTCCGTCGAGCAACTGCACGCGGGGCGCACCGCCCAGCGAGGTGTCGAAGTCCCGGCGCATGGCGTCCAAGGTGGCCGCCCCCTTCTTCTGGGACACCGGGTCGGCGTGGTGCTTCAGCCTCAGGTGCCGGTCGCCGTTGACGGACTGCAGGTCCGCGGTCACCAGCCGGGCGAGCTCCTCGGCGCCGCCGACGGCGTAGGCCCCCTCGGCGAGGCGTCGTCGCAGGAGGCCGGCGACCTGCTCGGCTATCTCGGGGAAGACGTAGCGCTCGGTCAGCAGCCGGGCCGTCTCGTCGATGACAGGAGCCGGTGCGAGCGTGGTCGAAGTCGTCATGGCAGGGAGTAGAGCACCGCCCTCGCGAGAGCATCAAACGCTTTGGACACTTTCGGCATGCGTGCTCAGCCTCCCTGGCCGCCCTCTCCCAAGGACGTCTTGGAGATCGGGACGCCCGAGCGGTTCGCGGCGCTCGCCCACCCGTCGCATCAGCTGCGCCACCTGCGTCTCAGCCCCGCGAAGGCCAGAGCACTCAGGGGGCCCTCGCCGAACCGGTCGCCGAACCGGTCGCCGAAGCCGAAGCCGAAACCGGGGCCGAAGAGGGGGGCAGAGGACCAGCCCCTGCACGGTGTGCTGGTGGTGCCGTACGACGTCGAGATCACCCGCACCTCACCCAGGACGGACGCCGCCTCGCCCTCGCGGGGGAGGGTTCTCGAAGCTCAGGTGCGCATGCCTCCAGCGATGACCACGTGCCCCGCGCCATCCGCACTCGACCGGCAGAAACAGGGCGAGCGTCGCCTGATGCAGCACTACGGCCTGTCTTCAGAACCCCTCGCGGGGGTGCGTGCGCCGCCGAGGAAGGCCGTGAGCCCGGTGTCGAAGTCCATGGCGGACGGGACGAACAGGACGGTCCGGTCCGGTGCGACGTACACCTTGCCGCCGCCACGTCCGACCTGTACGACGCACACGCCCCTGCCGTCCGCCAGCTCGATGACGTTCACCCCCGCACCCGGTACGAGGCCGAGGAACGCCTTGCCGGTCTCGGCCAGTTGTTCCGTACCGGGCCTCGGCGCCCGGGGCGGAGGAGGCAGGTCGGTCACGGGTGCCCTCAGCTCCCGGGGCTTGCAGCCGCACCCGCCGAGTGGCCGGGCGCGTGAGCTCGTCGCCCCCTGCTCGGGGAAGCACGCCTCCTCGTTGCTGTGCACGTGGATCTGCCCCAGGCAGGGCGGGCCGCCGAGTGCCGGCTGCCCGCACACGACCTCACGCCGGCAGTGCACACACCGCATGACTTCTCCTCGTCCCTCTGCCGCTTCCACGCCCGCCCCTCAGCTCGCCTCGATGCCGCGGGCCGCGAAGGTCTCCCACTTGCCCGGAGCGACCAGCACGCCGTCGTCCACGGCGGTGACGCGCTTCAGGTTCGGCAGCAGCGCGAGGTCTTCCAGGGAACGGATGTCGAAGAGGTCGTCCTCGCCGCCCCAGGCCGGGGCGCAGTGCCGGTAGATCTCCTGGCCGGCGTCGAAGCAGAGCGTCTCGATCCCGGCCAGGAGCTCGTCGCCGATCGCCAGTTCCTGGAAGAAGGTGCGCGACTCGTCGAGGACCTCGTCATCGACGTCGTTCTCCAGCACGTACACCGCGGGTATGTCGATGCCCCGCTCCCGCATGCGGGCATCGAGATCGAAGACGGGCGTGAGGAGACCTTGCCGGTACATGAGCACGTCGATCACGACAAGCTTGAAGTTGAAGTCCTTGAACGCGGTCATGCGGCAGATCTATCACGCGGCTCCGACATCGCCGGCGCCTGCCGTCCAGGAGGCCGGGAAGCCGGGCGGCAGACAGGCAGACAGACAGCCAGCCAGCCAGGCGGCAGTTGATCGACGAGGCACGGTTCCGGGTTCGTACCGGCATCCCGTGGCGGACCCCTCCGCCGGGTACTTGCCGTAGGGCCGGGCGTCGGGCCTCGGGCGTTCGCGCGGCGGTCGGCCACCGCAGTTCGACCCGCAGGGCCCCAAGGCTCGGTACGCGGTCGAGTGCGGCGTCTAGCGCCTCATAAGGAACCGGGCCGGGGTCACGCGATACGGCAAAGGCAAACTCGCGGTCCGCCACGAGGCGACCGGCCTCGTCGCGGCCGTCAACAGGTGGCTGTGGTCAGCTCAGTTGGCACAGCGTCGGCAAGGAGCCCGCGAGCACGGGCCGCGTTCACGCCCCGGCTGTGGCGAGGAGGATCTGCGCCAGTTCGCGTGGCCGGGAGAACATCGGCCAGTGGCCGGTGTCCATCTCGACCAGCCGCCAGCGCTCGCTGGTCAGCAGCTCGGCCACGTCGTCGCTCGGCTCGGGGTCGCCGAGCGTGCACTTGACGTAAGTCACCGGGAGGTCTCCCAGCGGCTTTTCCAGCACGGCGGGTTCGGTCAGCGTGGCACCCGGGTGCGGTGTCGAACCGCCCACGATCCGCGCGATCTGCTCATCGGTGAGGCCGTGACCCTCGAAGTGGGCCGCGGGCGCGACCGGCCAGAATCCTCCGTTCTCGGCGATCGATGCCCTCACCGTCGTCCCGCCGTCCGGCCAGGCGGACGCGAACGATTCACCGTCGGCCGGAACACTGGAGTCGAGGAAGACCACATGCGCCAGCCGGTCACCGATCCGTCCGGCGGCCTGACCGCTCGGGATGCCCGCGTAGCTGTGCCCCACCAGGACCACCTCACGCAGGTTCTGGCGCTCGACCTCATCGAGGACGTCCTGGACGTGGGTCTGCTGTCCGGCCGGCACGCCCTGCTTCTCAGCGAGACCGGACAACGTCAACGGGTGTACGCCATGGCCGGCCGCACGCAGATGCGGCACCACGTCGTCCCACGCCCACGATCCGAGGCGCGCACCTGCGATGAGCACAAAGTTCGCCATGGCCGCACCGTAGTGGAGCGATCCGACGACCGCTCCGGAAATATTTTCGATATGCATGCTTCAGTGCGTGAGTGGGTCGAGAGAGCGCGACCCGAGGGCTGCCGGTCAGAGGGGGTCGAGGAGCATCAGGACCTCGTCCCGGGTGTCGTCGGGCGCGAAGCGCAGGGCGCCGGGCCAGCGGCCGACCTCGCGCCAGCCGAGGCGGCCGTAGAAGTCCTCCAGCCCTTCCCGCCCCCGGGCCATGAGGCGAAGCTGCTCAAGCCCCAGCTCCTCGCGGGCGACCGTCCGCAACTCCCGCATGAGAGCGGAACCGACGCCCCGGCCCCGGAAGGCAGGGTGGGTCTGGAGGTGGTGGACCGTTGCCCAGTGTGCGACGAGCCGAAAGGGGTCTCTCCTGAGGACGACCCATCCGGCGAGCTTTTCGCCGAACCTGGCGACCACGAGACGGTTGCTCGCCGGATCCAGACGGCCGAGGAGCTCGTCCACGACCGGCACGACGTCGTCGTCATGGACCGGAGGGAAGGGGAACCCCGCGGCGCCGCCCGCGTTCGTGACGGCGATCCAGCAGTCGACGAGCTGACGCCTCAGCTCGGGAGCGACCTCGTGCGTCCCGGTGATCTGGGTGAGCATGGGCACGATCTTCTGCGTCATGCCCAGGAGCATCCCAGGCGGCACTGACATCGGACACGGTCCGAGCTGCGGGCCGGCGGCCCGGCGGCCAGTCCGTCGCAGGTCTCCACCGTGAACCCGTGAACCCACGAACCCACGAACGTGCGGTACCGCCCCGGCACCCCCACCCGCCCGACGCGGCGCGAGTCTCCAGCGGGGGAGGGGAGGGGAAGCGGGACGACCCCGAAGAACCCCACCACCCCCACCCAAGACTTGACGATCTTCGCCCACTCCCCGGACGGACCACCCCACCCCCCGGACGGTCCCCACCCCCCACCCTTCAGTCGCTGCCCCAGTAGCTCCTCAGTCGCTCAGTCGCTGCCCCCCTTCAGCGACTGAGCGACCAGCGACTGAAGCCAGCGACCGAGCAGTGTCTCAGTCGCTGAGGGAAAACCGCAGGTCAGAGCCCTGAGGCAGTGAGGGGCAGCGACTGAAGCGACTCAACCTCTATATATCAGCCAGTTCTCTTGCGCGTGTGTGCGTGATAAGTAGGGAATCTCAGTCGCTTCAGTCGCTGTTTGGTTGGTGATCATGCTGCTGACCTGCGGTTTTGATCAGCGACTGAAGACAGCGACTGAGAGCGACTCAGTCGCTGTCCCCGTCGCTCAGTCGCTGGACCGTTTTTCGGGCCCTTCCAGCCGCCTCAGCCACCGCGACGCGCCCGCCACCGAAGTGGCACGCCCGAACGGATGTTTTCGCTAGGCTGTCTCCGTTGTTGAGTCGCTTCAGTCGCTATTGGGGGAACCAGATGCCTGCTGACCTGCGGGTTTCCTCCAGCGACCCAACAGTCGCTGCGTCCGCGCCGAGTCGCCGGACACCCACCACGGCCCCGACGCCCTCCACCCCTCAGCCCCAGTCCCACATCGACGCCCACGTCACCCCCGCCCCCACCCCCCGGACCCCCGACCCCCTCACCCTCGCCCGCTGGTGCGCCAGCCACGGTTGGCCCGTCCACCCCCTGGCCCCGGGCAAGAAGACCCCGGCCGCGAACTGCGCCGCCTGCCGGGAGCCCGGGCACGACCCCCGTACCTGCGTCTGCCGGGCCGAGGGTCGCTGGTGCCACGGGTTCCACGCCGCCACGCTCGACAGCAGCCGCATCCAGCAGTGGTGGGGTCCCCGGCCGCAGATGGGCGTCGCCGTGGCCTGCGGGCCGGCGAACCTCGTCGTCATCGACATCGACGCCCACCCCACCGCGCCCCCGGACAGGAACCGCCTCCTCCCCGGCATCGAGATCGCCGAGGACATCGACGTCTCCGCGATGACCACGGGCTTCCACACGCTGGCCGTCCTCGCGGCCCTCCGGGGCGAGAGCAGCCCCGCCGACGACACCACCACCCTGCGGGTCCGCACGCCCTCCGGCGGCCTGCACGTCTGGTACCGGACCACCGACGCCCGCCGCTGGCAGTGCTCCTCCGGCTCCGGGAAGAACCGGGCGCTCGCCTGGCAGGTCGACGTCCGCGCCGACGGCGGCTACATCATCGCGCCGGGGACCGTCACGGAGAGCGGCGCGTACGTCCCGGTGGGTTCCGTACGCACCCCGGCTCCGCTGCCCGCCTGGCTGGCCCAGGAGCTCCAGCGCACCCACCACCTGCCCGCGGCCCACGTCCCCGCCCCCAGGCCCGTCCCGGGCCGCGCGGGCCAGGCAGTGGCGGCCGCCCGGCACGGCGGCAACCCCGTCCTGGCGGTCCTCACCACGGTCCTCGCCGAGGTCGCGGACTGCGCAGGGGTGACCGAGGGCGCCGGGTTCTCGGAGAAGCTCAACCGGGCCGCCTACACCCTCGGAGGGCTCGTCGCCGGCGGACACCTCACCGCCCAGGACGCCCAGGACTCCCTCATGGAGACCGCCCGTTACGCCCGCCCCGGCCAGGAGCGCCGGGCCGAGGCCATCGTCCGCAGTGGCATGACCGCAGGCGCCCGACGCCCCTTGAACCCCGGGAGCCGCTCGTGACCAGCCCCACCGGCGGCGAGCCGAACATGCTCTTCGACTTCGACCCCCACGACCTGGCGGCCCAGATCATCGCCAGGTCCACCCCCGTCCTCCCGCCCCAGCAGGCCGGCGAGACGCAGGCGCCCGCCCCGCAGGGCGGCGCGACGGCCCACGGGCTGATCCCCGACTCCCTCACCGACCGGGGCAACGCCAAGCTGTTCGTCAGGCTGTACCAGGCCGACTTCCGGCACGTCCCCGGCCTCGGCTGGTACCGCTGGGACACCACCCGCTGGCAGGTCGACGAGGACGACTCCGTCCTGTGGGCCGCCGGAGAGATCGGCGAGCACCTCGCCACCACCGACCCGTCCGGCGAGCACGCCCCCGAGGCCCTCCGCAAGCACCGCCGCCGCGCCCTCAGCACCACGGGCATCAACGCGCTGCTCACCCAGGCCAAATCCGCCCCCGGCATGGTCCTGAAGGCCGAGCACCTGGACGCCGACCCGTACGCGCTGTGCACCCCCGCGGGCATCGTCGACCTCTACACCGGCCTCGTCCGCAAGCCCGACCCGAACAAGGACTTCCACTCCCGCTCGACCACCGTCGGCCCCGCCGCCATGCCGATCCCCAGGTTCCTGCGCTTCCTGGAGGACACCTTCGGCGACGACGCCGAGGGCGCCGAGATGATCTCGTTCCTGCAGCTGCTGCTCGGGTACTCCATCACCGGCGACGTCGGCGGCCAGGTGATGCCGTTCCTGTTCGGCGCGGGCAAGAACGGCAAGTCCGTCCTCCTCGACGTGTCGATGAAGCTCCTCGGCGACTACGCCGACGCCGCCCCGCCCGGCTTCCTCATGGCCCGCCTGTACGAGGGCCACCCCACCGACCTCGCCGAGCTCCACGGCCGCCGCGTCGTCGTCTGCTCCGAGGTCAAGCCCGGCGACAAGTTCGACGAGGCCCGCGTCAAGCACCTCACCGGCGGCGACCGCATCAAGGCCCGCCGCATGCGGCAGGACTTCTTCTCCTTCAACCCCACCCACAAGCTCTGGCTGCTGGGCAACCACCGCCCCGAGGTCGGCACCGGCGGCTTCGCCTTCTGGCGCCGCATGCGGCTGATCCCCTTCGAGCGGACCGTCTCCGACGACCGGCGCATCGACAACCTCGCCGACATCCTCGTCGCCGAGGAGGGCCCCGGCATCCTGAACTGGCTCATCGACGGCGCCCGCCGCTACCTCGGCGGCGACAAGGACCTCACGGGCCCCGGCAAGGTCCGCATCGCCACCACCGCCTACGCCGAGACCGAGGACCACACGGGCCGCTTCTTCGACGAGGCCTGCGTGCAGGGACCTGACTGCCGCACGGAGCAAAAGACCCTCTATGACGCTTATCGTGTCTGGTGCAACAGCGAAGGCTGCATCGCCATGAACAGCCGGACCTTTGCCGCCCGGGCCCGCGAGCTCCTCGGGCTGTCCTCCCCGAAAGAGATGATCCTGTCGAATTCGAGGAAGTACTACCCTGGTATCGGACTGCTCGCCCAGGAGGAGGCGTCATGAGTTCCCTGATCAGCGAGAACGATCTCAAGCACGAGACCGAGCTGGTCTGGCTCGAGGACATCTCCCGCCTCGACTACGTCCGCCAGAGCCTGGACCGCCTGCCCACCCGGGCCGGCAAACCCGCCTACCACCGCGACGGCCGCATGATCGGCTACGCGGTCCTCGGCACCGACGCCAAGGCCTCCCGCGCCTCCGGCACCTTCCGCCGCCGCGTCTTCTGGCTCCTCCCGCACGACCGCGACACCGAGCCGGACGGCCTCTACGCCGGCTCCGCCCCCGCCGAGGCCATCGACCCCGAGACCCTCCAGCCCAAGGTCAAGGGCCGCAAGACCGAGCGGAGCGAAGGCGGTCCCCCCTCCAACGCCATGCGCGAACTCGGCATAAGCCTCCCCCTCTGACCCTCCCCTCCGATCCTCCGGCCCGGCCCCCGGCCCCGCCGGAAACCAGCGACCGGAGCGACCGAAGCGACTCAAGCGACCGGGTTTCCGACATACCCGAACCGTGGGGGAGGGGGCGGCGGGGAAGGAACGCGGCAGCGCGCCGACCGGCGCGAGCGAGCCCCGGCCGGCCGCCCGCATCACCGGCCGCCCGCATCATCCGGGGCCCAGGGGCCCAGGCCGGATCCGCACCACGAGGACACCGGACTCCTCACCCTTCACCCCTCACTCCTGCCCTTCGAGGAGACTCCTCCCCTCCGAGGAGCCGTCCGGGAGGAGCCGTCCGGGAGGAGCCGTCCGGCTGGACAGGCCGGTCCGGAACCGTGAGGCTGTAGCGGACCTTCGCCTTGGACCCCGCGCCGAGGCGGTCGTAGAAGCGGATGGCCCCTTCGTTCCAGACAGGCGTCTGCCACTGGACCTCGGTGAGGCCGAGGGCGCGCGCCTCGGCCGTCACGGCGTCCACGAGCAGCGCGCCGAGGCCGGAACCCCGGCTGCCGGAGCTCAGGAAGAGGCAGTCCATGTGGAGGTACTCGCGGCCCTCCCAGGTCGACAGTTCGGGCGCGCACGTGGCGTAACCGACGACTTCCCCGCCGGGCAGCTCCGCCACCAGGCAGCGCAGCCGTGGCGCCGGGGTGCCGAAGAGCAGCGCTCCGAGCCGCTGCGCGAGGTCGGGGACGGGCGGCGCGGCCCGTTCGTAGGCGGCGTGCTCGGTGGCCAGTTCGGCGATCCGCGGCAGATCGCCGGGGCGCGCGTGCCGTACGCGCGGAGCGCCGCTCACCGTACGGCTCCCGTCAGGACGTCCGCGCGCCAGGTGCCCGGCGACCTCCCGCGTGCTCACCGGCCGTGCGACGTGCTCGTGATGCCCCTCGGCCGGGGAGAGCGGTGCTTCCGTGTCCACCGCCGCCGGCAGTTCCTCATGATCACTCATTCGCCCATCATGCAGTGCGCGTCCGTGTCACGTTTCCGGCGGCTGTTCCGTCGTATTGCCGGGAACAGCGTCCGGTACGAGCGGAGGAGAGGGCCATGCCCGGCACAGGTACGAACGGCAGCGGCGTCAGTGACAACGGCGGCGGTAGTGACAAGGGCGTCGGTAGCGACAAGGGTGGCGGTAGCGACAACGGCGGCGCGGCGCTCGAAGGCGTCGCGCTGCTCGAACGCTTCCACGCCGCGGTGAACAGCGGCGACCCGCGGCTCGCCATGAAGGCCATCGACGAGTTCGTCGCCCCCGATGTGGACTTCCGCCCGCCGGTGCCGATGGGCGAAGCCGGGGCGCGGGCCCTGAAGCGGGTGTGGGAGACGCTCCTGACGGCCTTCCCCGACATCCGCGTCACGGTCGAGGAGACGGTCGCGGAGGGCGACCGGATCGTCTCGCGGAACACGGTCACCGGAACCCACCTGGGGGACTACCGGGGCTTGGCGCCCACCGGAAGGACCGTCGAGTACGGCGAGATCTTCATCTTCCGCGTCGCCGACGGCCGGATCACCGAGATCAGGGGCGTCGTCGACGTCCTCGCGCAGCTGCGCCAGCTCGGCGTGGCGCCGTCCTAGGGATTCGCACACCTCGAATCCGTACCGCAGCTCACCGGGGCCGGTGGAGAAGGAGAGGGAGCACCGGCCCCCCACCGGCCCCCAACGGCCCCCCACCGGCCCCCCCACCGGCCCCCCCACCGGCCCCCCCACCGGCCCCGGCGTCCGCCCGTCCGTCCGCCCATCCGTCCGTCCCCTCACACCCCCAGAGGCGCCGGAGCCCTGCGGCGGTACCGGCCGGGCGCGATGCCGTGCTGGCGGGAGAAGGCGCGCGAGAAGGCGAACTCCGAGGTGTAGCCCACGGCCTGGGCGATGTCGCCGACCCGCTCGTCCGTATCGCGCAGCATGCGCGCGGCCCGGTCGATCCGCAGCCGGGCGAGGTACGCGAGCGGGCTGCTGCCCACCAGTTCCTTGAACTGCCGGGCGAACGCCGGACGGGACATCGTCACCGCGCGGGCCAGCCCCTCCACCGTCCAGGGCCGCTGCGGCTCGTCGTGCATGAGCGAGAGCGCGGTTCCGATACGGGGGTCGCGCAGGGCCGTCAGCCAGGACGGCCCTGCTTCCCCCGCGCCTTCCCCGCCACGTACTCCTTCTCCGCCCCGCCCGTTCCCGTCCGCCTCCAGCCGCTCCAGCCAGGCGCGGATCACCTGTACGAACAGCACGTCGGTCAGCCGGGTCGCCAGGGCCTGCGCCCCGGGCCGCTTGGCGGCGGTCTCGGCGGCGATCAGACGGACGGTGCCCTGGAGTTCGGCGTCGGCGCTCAGCCCCGGGATGTGGATGAGTTCGGGCAGGGCGGCCAGGACCGGGTGCTGCCCGGCCTCCCCCTCGTACGTGAACTTGCCGCAGACGATCCGTACCACCGGCCCGTCGCCGCCCAGGTCGACCACCCCGCCACGCCCCGGCGGGTGCGCGGCCTCCAGGTCGGCGTACCGTACGGCCGCCGCGTCGGGCGCGCCCAGCAGTTCGTGCCGGGCGCCCCGGGGGAGCAGGACGACGTCCCCCGGCACCAGGCGCAGCGGGGGACGGCCGTCCGTCCGCAGCCAGCAGACGCCTTCGGCGACGAGGTGGAAGCCGGCCGTGGGCAACGGGTCGATGCCGCAGCCCCAGTCGGGGCGACTGGAACGCAACTGGGCCAGCAACACCCCACTGAAGCGGGTCGTGGCCAGGATGTCGGCGAGCACGTCCATGCCGCTCACTCTAGCCAGACCCCACCCATCTCATCGGTCGGGGAGACGATCGGACAATTTTCTTAGCGTTCCTGTCATGGAACGTATCTGTCCTCCCTTCCTAGGGTGGAGATCGCGAGAGGCCGCAAGGGGGCGCGAGCGGCTGACAGGCAACCACGGCAAGCCGATCGCCCCCGACAGGCTCCGAAGCGCCTGGAACACCCAGGACGCGCAGGACAGCCGGAACGCCTAGAACACCCAGAGCGCCCAGAGCGCCCAGAGCGCCCAGAGCGCCCAGAGCGCCCAGAGCACCTAGAGCATCCGGAACATCCGACAAGAAGAAGAAAGGCGCGCCATGAAGCTAGGCATCGCCATGTTCCCCGCGGACTTCGCGATCCGCCCCGACGAACTGGCCCGGGCGGTGGAGGAACGAGGTTTCGAATCGCTCTTCCTGCCGGAGCACACGCACCTCCCCGCAGGCGAACGCACCCGCCAGGAAATCGGCCGGCTGCCCCCGCACTTCTCGCACACCCACGACCTCTTCGTCGCCCTCTCCTACGCGGCCGCGGCCACCACCGACCTCAAGGTCGCCACCGGCATCTGTCTGGTCCCGCAGCGCGACCCGCTCACCACCGCGAAGGCCGTGGCCTCGCTCGACGCCCTCTCCGGCGGTCGCGTCCTGTTCGGCGTCGGCGCCGGCTGGATCCCCGAGGAGCTGGAGAACCACGGCACCGAACCGGGCAGCCGCTGGGCCGTGCTGGCCGAACGCGTGAAGGCCATGCGGGAGATCTGGACCCGAGAGGTCGCCGAGTTCCACGGCGAGCACGTCGACTTCGGTCCCGTCTGGTCCTGGCCGAAACCGCGGCAGGCTCCGCACCCGCCGGTCCTGGTCGGCGGCTCGGGCGCCCACGTCACCCGCCGCGTCCTCGACTTCGGCGACGAGTGGATGCCGCACGCCGGCATGCCGCTGGACGAACTGTCCGCCCGGATCGCCGAACTGCGGCAGGCGGGCCGCGCGGCGGGCCGCGCCCGCGTCCCCGTGACCGTCTTCGGCGCCGAACCCGACACGGCCGGCCTGGAAGCCCTGCGCGCCCTCGGCGTCGACCGCGTGGTCCTCTACGCGCCGCCGGCCGACGCGGCCGAGGTCAAGGACTTCCTGGACTCGGTGGCCCCTTTGGTCACCCGCTTCCAGAACTGACGCACCCCAACCGGAACTCCACCCCAACCGGAACTCCACCCCAACCGGAACTCCACCCCAACCGGAACTCCACCCCAACCGGAACTCCACCCCAACCGGAAACCCCACCCCGGCCTCCCCCTTCTCCCTTCCCCTCCCACGATTCCCGAGGAGTCCCCATGAGCAAGGTCTGGTTCGTCACCGGTTCCTCCCGAGGCTTCGGCCGCCGTTACGTCGAGGCCGCCCTGGAACGCGGGGACGAGGTCGCCGCCACGGCCCGAGACGAGACGACCCTCGCGGACCTCTCCGCCACCTACGGCGACGCGGTCCTCCCGCTCCGTCTCGACGTCACCGACAGGGCCGCCGTCCTCGCCGCCGTCGAGTGCGCCCACGCGCACTTCGGCCGTCTCGACGTGATCGTCAACAACGCGGGTCACGGTCTGTTCGGCGCCGTCGAGGAACTGACCGAGCAGGCCCTCCGCGACCAGCTGGAGGTCAACCTGTTCGGCACCCTGTGGGTGACCCAGGCCGCCCTCCCGTACCTGCGCGAGCAGGGCAGCGGCCACATCGTGCAGATCTCCTCCACCGGCGGCGTCGCCTCCTGGCCGCTCGTCGGCGGCTACCACGCCTCGAAGTGGGCCCTGGAGGGCCTGAGCGAGTCCCTCGCCCAGGAGGTCGCCGGCCTCGGCATCAGGACCACCATCGTCGAGCCCGGCGCCTACGCCACCGACTGGGGCGGATCCTCCGCCGTACAGTCCGAGCCGATCCCCGCCTACGACGACGTCCGCGAGGCCCTCGGCGCCTTCATGGCGACGCTGGACTTCGGCGACCCGGCCGCCGCCGGCCGCGCCCTCCTGGAAGTCGTCGACTCCGACGACCCCCCGCTGCGCGTCTTCTTCGGCACCCAGGGCAACGAGATGCTGCCCGCCCTCTACGCCGACCGCCTCAAGACCTGGGCCGACTGGCAGGACCTGTCCGTCCGCGCCCAGGGCTGAACCCCCGCCGTCGCTCCACGACCGGCGATGCGGCACCCGGTGCAATGGCGGCACCACGGCGAGCTGATCCGGGCACGGTCGCCTTCCGTGGTCCGATGCGCGAACCGCCGATGTCATTGGGCCCGCGTACCTTTTCGGTGGACCGCCCGCCCGGTCGGGTGGCGGGGGAGGGGTGAGTCATGGAGTGGATCGGGGACGCCCGGCTGGCGGCCGGGCCGGAGGCCGCCCGGTACCTGGAGGCGGTGTTCACGCCCGGGGAGCGGCTGGGGACGGTGTACGACGACCCGACGACGCCTGTCGTGGTCACGGGGGTCGAAGAGGTGGCCGTCATCCGCATACCCAGCGGCCGTCTTGTCGTGGACGCGCCGTGGCATGACGACGAGGCATGGGAGTACGAGCGAGGACTGCCGACGAGGCCCCCACGGGAGCTGGCGGTGCGGATTCCCCCGGGCGCCTACCGGGTGGAGATCGCGTGGACGGCGGGGCCGTACGAATTCTTCGGGGAGCACTTCGACGGCGTCGAGTGCGCCGCGACCCGCTTGCGCGTCAGTGACGACCCCGTGGTCGGGTGGGAGATGGGTCCGGCCATCGGCGACGACATCGACCGGCTTCAGCCGGGCGAGCGGATCCGCTTCTCCTCCGACGCCAATGTGGGCTGCTTCGCCGACGCGGGCGCGTGGACGGCCCTGGCCGCGCCGTTCCGCACGTATGTGGACGGCGGGCCGGTGCCGCGCGACTCCGAGCGGCTGCCCGGCTGGTGCGAGCGGGTGAGCGACGAGTCGCAGCAAGCCGATCTGGTCACGTTCACGGCAGAGTCGGGCGGCGTCGTCTGGCTGGGCCGCACCAAGACCGGCGACGTGGCCGTGATCGTCGTCACCAGCGGCATGCCCGGGGCGAAAGCCTGACGCGGCGCCACCAGTGTCACCGGGTCCACCGGGTCCACCGGGCCCACCGGCGCCACCGGCGTTATCGGCCGCCGGGCTCCCTCAGGCTCTTGAAGACGTGGTCAGGTGAGGTGAGGCGAGAAGCGTCCCCGGTCGTTCGTCGTGACCTCGGACAGGGCTTCCAGCGAGTGGGGCCGGACGCTCGGCGACGAGGTCCTGGCCACCGCCGTCCCCTGTCAGACGGGTCGCATCACCTGGGCCAGACCCTCCGGGGTGTCCTTCACCTCAGGCGGCGGCCGGTGCTCGGTCCGGCGGTCGGTCGGACGTCCTGTCAGGGCCGGGTCAGACGGCCCACGCCGGAGACGATCTCGTGACCACGACACAGGCCGGTCCGGGCCCGGCCGGTCCAGGCCCGGTCAGGCCGCGAACGCGCGCTGCCGGCTGAGGACACGCATCCGTACGCGACCGGGGAACCGAGGTCGTACACCCCGTCCCCTGGCCCCGATCGGAGAAACGGTCAAGCGCCGTGGCCCGGGCCGTCGACCTCTACCGCTGTTCCCACTGGGCCCGGGTGAGTTCGTACTCGACCTCACCGTGCTCGGAGCCCTCGATCGCCTCCGGCCAGTCCCCGGTGAAGTGCCGGAGGAAGGACAGGCCCGCCTTCTCCATGACGCGGCGGGAACGGACGTTGACGGCCATGGTGTTCGCCGTGACCCGGTCGACCTCCAGGTCCGTGAACCCCTTGCGGATCAGGGCCCGGGACCCCTCGGTGGCGTAGCCGTGCCCCCAGGACGCCCGGTTCAGGCGGTAGCCGAGTTCGACCACGGCAGGACTGTGTTCCTCCAGCGGCCGGAACTCGAACCAGCCCAGGAACGTGCCGGTGGCCTTCTCCTGCGCGGCCCAGTAGCCGCGGGTCCCCCAGCACGGATAGTCGTGCAGGAGCCGCGGCAGGACCCGCGTCTCGATCGCCTCACGGCTGGTGGGGCGGCCTCCGTTGAGGAAACGCATGACCTCGGGGTCGTTGTCCAGGGCGAACAAGCGGTCGTCGTCGGCCGTCGTGAACGCGCGCAGGACGAGCCGGTCGGTCTCCAGGAAGCGGAACATGCCGCGATCCTCACCACGGCCCGGCCGAACCCGCCACCGGTTTTCCGACCGCCGGCCGTCGCCGGGGTCCCACTCGACCGCCAGTGGCTCCTGGGACCACGTCTTCGCCCGAGCCGGCCATGTCAGGAACCATGTGCCGCGATGCCGAGCCCGAGCAGGAAGCCGGCCACCGGGACCTCCAGGAGGACGGAGCGCGACGCCCGGCGGCGCGAGGCGTCGACCGCCCGGAGCGGCGCGGTCCCCCGGGCGCACCGCTTCACCGGCAGGGTGAAGGCGTTGACGACGAGGAACGGGCCGATGAGGAGCGAGACCCCGGCGAAGACCACCGGCACCTTCTCGCAGCCGCGGGTCAGGGTGTCGGCGAGGACGGCCCCGTCCGGTACGTACGCGCCGGCCAGGTTCGACCAGGCCCGGCCGGCCCGCAGGGGGCCGCCGTCCGCCGCGTTCGGCGTCGCCGAGCCGTCGGCCGGCGGCCGTACGGCGGCGACGACGGGCACCCGGGCCGGCCGGGCGGCGAGCGCGTCGTCGAGCACACCGGCCCGCGATCCGGCGTCCGTGCCAGGCTCGGGGGCCTTCTCGGTCACCGTGACGCCGACACCGGCGAAGGTCTTCGGCGCGGTGGCGCGGTGGCGCGGTGGCGCGGTGGCGCGGTGGCGCGGTGGCGCGGCGGCGCGGCGGCGCGGCGGGGCGCGGCCTCATGTGGCTCCGCCGCCTGCGAACCGCGTCCTGAAACGATCGGCAAGCGGCGGGTACGGGACGAACGCGGCGAGGCGTACGGACAGACGACCCCACGATTCCCACGGATCCCACGGATCCCACGGATCCCACGGATCCCACGGATCCCACGGATCCCACGGAGCCCCGGCCGCCCGCACCCCCGCACCCGTCCGATAATCGGTTGCCCTGCCGGGACCCCTCCCCGAAGGTGAGGCAGTGACCGAGATCGACGACAGGCCGCGGATCGACGCGGCCCGCTGGCTGCACCTCTACGAGAACGACTGCCCCGCCCCGCCGGCGGCCGAACTGCCGGCCCTCGCGGCCGAACTGGCCGAGGCCCTCCGCCACCCCGACCCGGACCTCCGCGACGGCGCCCCCTACGTGGTGCTGCGGACGTGGATCCAGCGGGACGTCATCGACGAGCCGCTGCGCGCCCGGCTGGGCGCGGTGATGGCCGACCGGTTCGACGACCCCGAGATCCAGGCGCGCACCTTCGCCCCGCTCGTGCTCGACATGATCGTCGGCCGCGGCGACTTCGACCCGGCGTGGCTCGCCGCCTTCCGGCGCTGGTTCCCGGCCGAGACGGACCTGCGCGGGTACGACCCCGAGCTCGGCTGGCTCCACGCCGTCGCGCACGGCGCCGACCTCCTGGGCACCTTCGGGCTCCATCCGGAGGCCGACCCGAGGGAGATGCTCGCGCTGGCGGCGGAACGGCTCGTGGCCCCGACCGACGAGCTCTTCGCCCAGCAGGAGGACGACCGGCTCGCCCAGGCCGTCGCCCGCACGCTCACCCGGCCGGAACTCTCCGAGGCCGAGGCCGTCGGCTGGCTGGACGCGATCGAGACGGACTTCGCCGCCGGCCGACGCGGCGCCCCCACCACGGCCGCGCACACCTCCAACGCCATGCGCACCCTGCGGACGCTGTACCTCCTCGCCGACACCGGAGTCCGCGTCCCCGGCGCCCCCGCCCCCGTACGCCCGCCCCACGCGGAGGCGCTGAAGCTCCGTCTGAGGCGGGTGCTGGCCCTGGTCTTCCAGGAAGCGTGACGGACGAGCACCACCACGCGGTGAGGCACGTCCCGGCCTCCCGCGACAGCGGCTTCCCACGGAGGCACCGGATAAAGGATCGCCACGCACAGGACGGTTCTCTACGGTGAGCCGCAGCGGGCACGCGCGCGTGCCCGCAGGCTGCGGCGCCGTGGCGGAGTGGCCCATCGCATCGGTGTGGGCGAGGTCCCGTTCACACCGACTGACGGGGACGGGGCGGACCTGCCCCCACCTGTCCGCGGGTTCGAATCCCGTCGGCGCCGCGGCCGACCCGGCACTGATCCGACGACGCGTCAGCACGCAAGAACGAGCGCGAACGTAGACGCGTACGTGACCTCGATCGTGACCTCGACCTCGACCTCGACCACGACCGTGACCGTGACCGTGACACGGCACGACCATGACCACGACACGATCGCGACCATGCCCACGATGTGCCCCCGCCGACCTCCGCGATCGGCCCCACCACCCCACCGCGGCGCGACTAGCGTGGGCACATGGTGCACCTCAAGCAGCCCCAGCTGTCCGGGCTCGGGCAGAACCCGGCCGCCCCGACCGGCCTGTTGGTGCGCCTGGCCGCGCACGCCGCGGGTCGGCACGGCCTTCTGACGCGCGAGGGGCGGCTTCCGGACGCGGTCGCCGAGGCCTTGCTGGTCCACGGCCGCGGCGATGCGGCGATCCGCTTGCGCGGGCACCGGGTCTCCCCGGCGATGCGCCGCCGGATCGCCGGGCACCCCGACCCCGCGATCCGCGACGCCCACCCGGACTTCGTCCGCGGCGCGGTGGAGCGCGGGCTCGGGCCGGGTGTCGACGCCCTGGTCGAGACGTACGGCCGGTCGCCGGCGGAACTCGCGGCCGACCCCGACCCCAAGCTGCGCGCGGTGATCGCGCAGGACTGGCACGACCGGCCGGCCGCCGTGCAGAAGGCGCTGCTCACCGACCCGGATCCCGGAGTGCGTTCCAGCGCGGCACGGGCCGAGCGCCCCGGCGTCCCGCCGGAACTCCACGAGCGCTGCCTCGCCGATCCGGCGGTCCGGGCCGCCATCGCGCACCGCCTCCCCCTGACCCCCGCGCAGTTCGACCGCCTGGTGGCGACCGGGGACGAGGCGGTCCTGCACGCTGTGGCCCGCAACCCTTACCTGACCGCCGCCATGGTGGCCCGCCTCCAGGACGGCGCGGATCCCTCCGTACGCGTCGCGGTGGCCTACAGCCGCCACACCACGCCCGAGAACCGGGACCGGCTGCTCGCCCTGGTGGAGGCCGGGAGCGCGGCCGGCGACATCGAATCCGAGATCGCCCTCCATTGGTCGCCCCACCGGCCCGACTGGCTGCGGGACGCGCCGCTCGCCGAACGGCTGACCTATCTGAACTGCCCCCACGCCGTCTTCCGGCGCACCCTGGCGGAGAGCGCGGACCTGCCCGACGAGGCATGGCGGCAACTCGATGACGACCCCGACCCGTCCGTTCGGTACGCCGCCGCCCTCCGGCCCGGCACCCCGGCAGCGGTACTGCTGCGGCTGGCCCGGGAACACGGCGATCCCTCCACCACCCGGCCCCCGCTCGTACGGCACCCCAACTTCCCGCGTCAGGAACTGCGGGGCTTCGCCGACGCCCCGAACCCGCGGCTCCGCCTCCTCGCCCTGGAGGACCCCCGGCTGCCCGTCGCGGTGCTGCGAAGACTGGGGGAGTGCGAGGAACCGTTCCTCCGCGCGGGAGTGGCCCGGCACCCCCACATCAGCGCGGACCTCCTGGAACGACTGCTGGCAGACCCGGACCCCGACGTCACCCACCACGCCGCGGCCAATCCCGCCCTGTCCGGAGCGCGGATGGACCGCATCACCACCGAAGCCGGCCTCTGAAGACCCCGCGGGCGGCAACCCGGGGCGGGGGGCGTCCGGCAGGGCTGTTCCGCCGATGAGTTCGACGTCCCCGGACGGTCTGCCCCGACGTCACGACCGCTTTCGACAGGAGCGCCATGTCCACCATTCAGCCGGTGATCCTCACCGCCGATCCGGACGTCCTGATCGGCTTCTACACGGAACTGTTCGGCGCCGAGGAGATCTTCCGGGTACCGGAGGAAGGTCCGGTCTTCTACCTCGGCTTGCGCATCGGTGACACCGACCTCGGGCTGGTGGCCAAGGCGGAGGCGGGGGAGCGGGGGGCGCCGCGGGTTCTGCTCGGCATCGGTGTCGAGGACGTCGACGAGACGCTCGGCCGGGTGGCGGCGCTGGGCGGCTCGGTTCGCGGCGGTGCCCGCGACATGCCGTGGGGGCAGCGCGTCGCCCACATCCAGGATCCCGACGGCAATCCGGTGAACCTCACCCAGCCGATCCCGGCGCGGTGACGGGTCCGTCTGCTCTCGGGCATGGTGCCGGGTGCCGGTCCACCAGGTTGCCGCCCGGCCGGGAGTCTCCCGGGGGCCGTGCCCCTGTCCGTACCCGTCCCGAACCCGTACCCGTACTCATACCCGTACCCGTCCAGCGGAACGGCCGGGCACCACCGGAGGGGTGCCCGGCCGTTCCGGCGGGGTTCGGTGCTCGGTGTTCAGCGGTGGGTGGCCAGGCTGTGCGAGGTGCCCGCCGCGACCGTGAACACATCGGTCAGGGGCTCCGCGCAGGGGCTGGGCCGGCGGCCCGAGCAGACCTGGACGGGGACGTTCCGGTCGGTCGTCGTGCCGTCGCCGAGCTGGCCGTTGGAGCTGGAGCCCCAGCCGAGGGCCGTGAGGTCCGAGGCCACGGCGAGGGTGTGCTCGCCGCCGGCGGCGATGTCGAAGACGCCGGAGAGGAAGCCGGAGCAGGGCGCGGCCTGGCCGACCGCACAGGCCCGTACGGGGATCGGGTTCTGCTGGTGGCCGAAGGTGCCGTCGCCGAGCTGGCCCTTGCGGTTGTCACCCCAGCCCACGACGCCCTGCTCGCTCTGGAGCGAGAGGAGCGCGACGCTGTGGTCGCCGCCCGCCGCGATCTGGTTCACGCCGGTGAGGAAGCTGGAACAGGGGGCGGTCTGGCCCGGCGCGCACACCTGGACGGGCGTGTGGGTGCCGGTCGCCGTGCCGTCGCCGAGCTGACCGAAGAAGTTGTGGCCCCAGCCGCGTACCGTTCCGTCGGTCAGCAGCGCGAGGCTGTGGCCGCTGCCGCCCGCCACGCTCCCGGCCGCGCCGGTGAGGGCGACCTGGACGGGGACCGACTTCTGGAAGTCGCCGCTGCCGTCGCCGAGCTGCCCGGAGGAGTTCAGGCCCCAGCTGCTGACGGTCCTGTCGGCGTGCACGGCCAGGCTGTGCCAGGAGCCGCCGTCGAGGCCGGTGATGCCGGTGAGGAAGTCGGAGCAGGGCGCGGCCTGGGCCCGGGCGCACACCTGGACGGGCGTGTTCCGGTCGGTCGTCGTACCGTCGCCGAGCTGGCCGTGATCGTTGTCGCCCCAGGCGACGACGCTGCCGTCGGCCCGCAGCGCCAGGTTGTGGAACGCGCCGGAGGCGACGGCGACGACGTCGGTGAGGACACCGGCGCAGGGAGGGGCCTGGCCCGGCGCGCACACCTGGACGGGCCGGGTGCTGCTGGTGTTCGTACCGTTCCCGAGCTGGCCGTCGCTGTTGAGCCCCCACGCCCACACGGTGCCGTCGGCGCGCAGCGCCACGCTGTGGTTGGCCCCGCCGTCGAGGCTGATCGTCCGCCGGCTGCGCGCGGTGCGGACCGGGAAGGGACTGTCGTCGGTGTTCCCGTTGCCCAACTGCCCGGTGTTGTCGGCACCCCAGCCGACGACAGGGCCGGGAGTGATGGCGGCCCCGGCGTCCGTCGCCAGGCCGGTGGTCAACAGGAGCGCGGCGCCGCAGACGGTCGCGGCCCGTCTGAACGCAGAGGTGCTGAGGCGTGGGAATCTCATGGACCGTCCTCGGGTGCGGGTGTCACGACCCCCCGGCCCACGAGCATGACCCGTCGCCCCGAAGCCCCGCCCCCGACACGCGCCCACCCGTACCCGACGTCACCTGGCCGGTCGCGCCGACCCGCCGGTCAGCCCCCGCCCTCCGTGCGCTCCGTCCATGCGTTCTCCCGACCCCCTCACGTCCAAGCCCACGTCCAAGCTCACCTCCAATGCTCACGTCCAAGCGGCGCGGAGCTGCGCGCGGTGGGCGGCGAGCCAGGCGGCGAAGGACTGGAGGCCGGGGTCGAGGCCGCGGACGGCGGTGAGGTCGCGGGCCGCGGTGAAACGGTGCTCGCAGTCCGCGTAGTACTGGAACATGTTCCCGCTCTCGGCGGCGCCCGGGAATTCCTGCGCCCGCCATTCGTCCGGGGTGAGGGGCCGGTAGCGCACGGGTTCGCCGACGGCCTCGGTGAGGGCCGCGGCCATGTCGGCGACCGTGAGGTGCTCCCCGGCGATGCTGATCGTGGCGGCGACGAAGTCGGCGCCTCCTCGCAGCACGGCGAGGGCGGTCCGGCCGATGTCGTCGACCGCGATGCCGGAGAGCCTGCTCCCGCCCATCGGGTACGCCAGTTCGAGGACGCCGTCCTCGGCGCGCCGCGGGGCGAACATGTCGATCAGGTTCTCCCAGTAGAACGTCGAGCGCAGGAACGTCGTCGGCACGCCCTCCTCGGTGAAGTAGCGGTCCGCCTCCGCCTTGGCGTCGAAGTGGGGCACCTTGTAGCGCTCCTGGAGAGTGGGCATCCGGTCGTCGTCGAGCGGGACGCAGTCGCGGGTGTCCTCCAGCGTGGACCACACCGCGTGCTGCACCCCCGCGTGGGAGGCGGCCCGGGCCAGGGCCCGTGCCTGGTCCTTCTCCCGCTCGGCGGACGTGTGCTCCCAGAAGTTCGTGACCAGGAACGCGCCGTACGCGTGCGCGAAGGCGGGCCCCAGGCTGGATTCGTCGTCCATGTCGCCCTGGACGACGTCGGCTCCCAGCCGCTCCAGTTCGCGGGCCGCCTCCGAGTCCGGGTGCCGGGTGACGGCGCGTACCCGGAAGTCGTTCTCCTGGCCGGTGAGGGCGGCCCTGACGAAGCCGCCGCCCTGGCGCCCGGTGGCACCGAACACGGTGATGATCTTCTTGTCCGTCATGGCCGTCATGGTTCGATCGCCTCGCACCTCAGCCGCCTTCAGCCGCTCTCAGGCCCTCCTCAGGCTCTCCTCAGGCCGCCCTCGGCCGCCTTCGGCGCGCCCTCAGCCGCTCTCTTCCCGTTTGTCCTCGTCGACGATCTCGGCGTCGACGATGTCCTCGCCCTCGCCCTCGCCCTCGCCCTCGTTCTTGCTCTTGCCCTCCTCCTTCCCGCCCGCTCCCGCGGCCCCCTGGGCCCGGGCGTACAGGGCGGAGCCGATCTTCTGCGCGGCCGCGCCCAGCCGGTCGACGGCGGCGCGGACCGCGGCCGTGTCGCCGTCACCGTCACCGGCACCCCCGCCTTCACCGCCTTCACCGCCATCACGGCCGGCAGCGGACCCGGCGGCCCCGAGCTTCTCCTTCACCTCGGCGACGGCGGCCTCGACCTCGGCCCTCACGTCACCGGGGATCTCGGCCGCGTTCTCCCGCAGCAGCTTCTCGGTCTGGTGGACGAGGTTCTCGCCCCGGTTGCGGGTCTCGGCGGCCTCCTTGCGGGCCCGGTCCTCCGCCGCGTGCCGTTCCGCCTCGCGGACCATCCGGTCGATGTCGTCCTTCGGCAGCGAGGAGCCGCCGGTGACGGTCATCTTCTGCTCCTTGCCCGTGCCCAGGTCCTTGGCGGTCACGTGCATGATGCCGTTGGC